>JANWKK010000035.1 GCA_025451425.1 Gemmatimonadaceae bacterium | reverse complement strand
TCGGTCATTGCAGCCCCGGTCTGATGTCAGCGGGAGGTTGGGCAAGTGCGAGGCCAATACTGCCCAACCTGCCGAGCGGTGTCAGATTGAAGTAGCACGTTGCCTCCGACCCCTCACACCCCCAGCAATGTCCCGCTTGCTCAACTACTTCTTTCGTGGTGTGATCGTCGTCGCGCCCGTCGCGGTAACGATCTATATCTGCTACGCCATCTTCACGAGCATCGACAACTGGCTGGGATTTCCCATACCCGGCGTCGGCTTCTTGTTGACGATCGCCTTGATCACGTTCGTGGGATTTCTGGCGTCGAACCTCATCACGCGCGGCTTGCTTGCGGCCGTCGAGTCATTGCTCGAGCGACTGCCGTTCGTCCGGTTGCTCTACGGCTCGACGCGCGATCTGCTGAACGCGTTCGTCGGCGAGAAGCGACGATTCGACAAGCCCGTTCTCGTCGCACCAATGCCCGAGAGCGGTATCAGAGTCCTCGGCTTCCTGACGCAGGAATCGCTCGCGATCATCGGACTGAAGGAGCACGTTACCGTGTACATGCCTCAGTCATACGGCTTCGCGGGTCAGCTGCTCGTTGTACCGGCGACGCAGGTGACGCCGCTCCCCGCGGAAAGTGCCGACGTGATGGCGTTCATCATTTCCGGTGGTGTCACGCAGATCCCTGAGGGACGCGGACTGCCGGCATCGCGATCGTGATGCCCTAGCGCGCGAGCTCGATTCCGATCCGCAGCGTCACCGGCGTCGATTTCATGGCAACGACCTCGGTTCGGCGCACTACGAGCTGCCCATCCTGGAAGAAGTCACGTGCCGTATTCGCGCGCACTCCGGGCCCCTCGCTTCCAAAGTAGACCGACGAACCCTACTATTACGGCGGGTTGCCGCGGCCGACCGACCACCGTATCAGCCTGAGCTCCCATTTGTCCGCGACCCGATGAAGATAGGCTCGGCTGCGCATCGACGTCTCGGTGTTCATCCGCACACCCCACGACGTCGCCGATTTCTGAACGTCGTCTGGGTATGACTGAAACGTCGCGCTCTGCGAATCGAAGGCGTCGCCGAATTCGTTAGGCACCCACTTCCAGGCAAAATCGACCGCCAGTTCGTTCACCGGGATGCTCTCGTTCGCGTCCTTCCAGTTGTGAATCTGCTCGACCTGGAGAAATTGCCGCGTCCCGATCGGCACGCGCCAGCCGAGCTCCTTCTTGTACTGGCTCCAACCAGTAGAGCCGACGCGTGGACGCTCCTCTTGCGCGTCGATGTTCTCCTGCTGGTCGAGCCCCGCGCCACGAGGATCCTCATCGGCGAGCAGCGACGCGCTGTCGATCCCCGCCGGCGTGACGACCAGTTGATGCATCGCGCCGCGCCCAGGACCATAGATGCTCTCGCTCACATCCACGGCGCGCACGAGCTTGAGGACGGCGAGCGTGGGATCGACGCGGGCGAGATCGGTGATCGAGAGAACGCCCTCGCTGCCGTACTGCGAGGCGAAGCCGCTCTGGAACGTGAGCTGGCGTGGGATGTGGGCGAACTTCGGCCGAGTGAAGGCGGCCGACGCCTGCACGAGTGCGCCCGCTTGTTCTTTCGTGATCGGCTTGGAGAGACATCCCGCGAGCACCAACGTGCCCGCGAGCATGATCGTCGTTAGGCCTGAGGCATCCCTGGAGCTGCGCATCGACCCGTCGATTTACCAGCGATCATGTGGCTTGTCGTCGCCATAGCTCCAGTCGACGCTCGTCACCTTCCACCCCGCGCCGTCACGCGCGAGATACGCGCGGCTCCAGCGGGGACTGGACGTGTCGAGCGTGACGCCGCCCTCGATTGCCGCCTGCTGCACTTCGCCCGGGAGCGACTGATACTCGGCGCTCTCGGTGTCGAAGGGAGCCCCCGGCTTCGTTGGCCGCCAGCGCCAGAGGAAGTCGACCCGCGCTTCGCCCGACGGACCGGTGCGTGTCGGCGTGTACGACCCGATTTCGAGAATGCGGATCATCTCCCGCGTTCCGACCGCGAGCGTCCAGCCCGGCGTGCGGCCGGCGGGCCGCGTGCTATACGTGACACGCGGTGATTCCGGATTGTCGTCACCGTCGTCAGGCGTCAACTCGTCCGATTCGAGGGCCGGTCGCGGTGTGACGCGCAGCGTGTGGACCCACGCCTGGGCGAGTGGAGGCTCGGGCGGGGGACTCGTGCGGGGGTCGTCGAGGCGCGGTGGGGGCTTGGCGACGTGGTGCTTCGCCGAGTCACCGCTCGCCTTCGTCGAGTCCTTGGCCGATCGCGTCGAATCGTTAGGCGAGTCGGTGCTATCGGTCGCCGTCGTGTCTCTCCTGGGCTTTGGCGGCGGCGCGAGCAGGTTCGATCCCGGCACCGCGCTCACGAAGTCCTCGATACCGACGAGGTCGCGCGCGCGGAGCATTGCGACTACGGGATCGACGGACGCGATTTGCGTGATGTTCAACGCTTCGCCTTCGCGCGTCGCGGTGCTGCTGACGATGCCGTCGGCCGGGATCGCCAGAACGCGGGGGATATAGACTACCTTCGGCGATTTGAACGCAGTGGACGCTTCGAGGATCGCCGTTGCTTTCTGCTTGGAGATTCTCGGTCCGCCGCACGCCGATACAAGGACCAAAGCGAATAAGAATCGAGTCTTCATTTACGATTGGGTCGAGCAGCGGCGGCAGTCGAAGAGCGTCACCTGCCACTCTCCCTTCTTGTCGCGCGTGAGCCAGGCGCGCCCGTTGTAGGTCGGGCGGCTGTCGAGATCCGCCGCGTAGACGCTCGCCTGCTGAAGATCGCGCGGCATGTCGTCGAAGCTCAGCGACCCTTGATCGAACAGTTTGCCGATGTCGGTGGGAATCCAGTGAAAGCCGACGTCGGCGAGCACATAACCGGGGGAGAGCTTGTCGGCGATGGGCGAGCTGGAATCGATGATCTGTCCTACGTTCACGAGCTCCCGTCGCCCGAGCGTCACACGCCAGCCCGGCGTCTTCTTGATGGCTGTCCAGAGCGCGGGAGGTCCCGGGTCGTCGGATTCGATAAACAGATCGGGCGACGCGTCGCTCGACGGTGTGATCGACAGCACGTGGAAGTAGCCGCCGGACGCGCCGTCAGGCCCATAGACATCCTGTACGTCGACGAGCTTGTTCGCATGAAGAATGGCGACGACCGGGTCGAGCTTCGAGAGCTGCCGGTCATCGAGGGCGCCACCGCCCATCGACGCAGGCGTTTTCGCTTCGACACGCCGCGGAACCGCGAGCATCTTCGGCTCCGTGAAGGTGCTTGCACGCGCGAGCGCGCCGGCAACCGTTTTCGGCGACGGCTTCGGATAGCTGCAATTCAGCAGCGGCAGAAGGAGGAAGGGCGCGAAGAGAGCGCGCGCGAGGAGTCGTCGGAGGGGGCGCATAAGGCCAGTGAGTCTCAACAAGGACGATCTCGCGGCGCCAAAAGCAAAACGGCATATTCGGTTACCGCTGCGGCCTCCGTACCTCCCGCCTGGACAAAGTAGGTCCATCACATGCGCCTTCTCCTCGCCTCCCTCGCCGCTCTTCTCCTGACCACTCCGCTCGCGGGCCAGGAGCAGCAGGGCAAGAAAAAGAAGAAAGAGAAGGAGTTACCGGCGCAGGTCGAGCTGGTGCCTCACGAGCCGGCTCGGCTCTTCACCGGCGAGACGCCGCTGACACTCACGTTGACGGCGAACCTTGGACGCCTGCGGCACGACAAGTCCCAATCGCCCCCTTGGCGTGAGGCGACGATCACCTACGCCGACTCGGCCGGCGGCACGGTCGAGATTCCGCTCAAGGTGCGCACGCGCGGGATCTGGCGCTTGGCCAACTGCGATTTCCCGCCGATCCGACTCGACTTCAAGAAGTCAGAGGCGAAGCACTCGGAGTTCACGAAGCTCGACAAGCCGAAGCTCGTCACCTTTTGCAAAGACAACGACGAGTACGAGCAGTACGTGCTCCAGGAGTTCCAGCTGTATCGAGTTTATAATTTACTCACCCGCTACAGCCATCGCGTGCGCCTGGCGCGCGTCAGCTACGCGGATAGCGGCAGCGGAAAGGTGCAGGCGACGCGCTACGGCTTCATCGAGGAGGAGCCGTCGGACCTTGCGAGTCGTGTCGGCGGGATGCTGATCAAGGGACAGGGCGCCGGCCCCTCCGAGCTCGACGCAAAGGGTGCCGCGATCTTCTTTCTCTTCCAGTACATGATCGGGAACACCGACTGGTCGGTGTCTGGCCAGCACAACGTCGAGCTGGTGACATCCGACAGCGGCGACTACGTGCCGATCGCCTATGACTTCGACTTCTCCGGCGCCGTGAACACTCGTTATGCAACGACCGACCCGCGTCTCTCCATCCGTCGCGTCCGCGACCGGCTGTATCGGGGTTCCTGCCTTCCCGAGGAGATCTACGCGCCGACGTTCGCGCTCTTCGTCGCGAAGAAGGACTCGATCTACGCACTATACCACGACTCGATCGGGCAGCTCCTGAAGGGGAGCAGAGCGAAGGAGACCCTCGAGTACTTCGACGATTTCTATAAGACGATAGGCGATCGCTTCGATGCGAAGCATGAAATCATTGATCGCTGTCTGCGAGGGTGAGGGACTCGAGAACACCAGAGAGGCGCGTCTAGAGGAGCCGCTCTTCTAGACCCGCCCCTCTCGACCCGCTCTTCTAGGAAGTCCGTCGTTAGGGAGTGATCCTTGCGCCCGGCCAGGTATTGTTCCCTCGATCGATATCGACGAGCCGCTTCTCCGGATCGAGCTCGATCTTCGTGACCTTCTTGCCTACGAACGCATACTCGCGCGGATAGTAGCGCGTGTTCGTGCTCCACACCTCGGCCGGATAGTTGAAGTCCTGCGTCGAGCCGTCGCTAAAGGTGAAGCGGGCGCGAATCGGCTCGACGCCGCGGGCGTGATTCCCATAGAGCACGCCGACCATCAGCGTATCACCATGCTGCGAGGTGACGACCGAGTCGATCGCCGGATCGAAGTGTTCGTTCTCCTGGAACCACTCGCGGAAGTACCAGTCGAGGCGCTTGCCGCTCACATCTTCCATTGTGCGATAGAAGTCGACCGGCGTCGGATGCTTGAACGCCCAGCGCTGGATGTACGTGCGGAACGCATCATCGAACGCAGCCGGCCCGAGAATTTCCTGGCGCAGTTGCTGGAGCGCCACGCTGGTTTTCACATACGCGTTCTCGCCTAACAACTGCGGGTTGATGCGATCGGGATTGATCTCGAGCGGCTCGTCGACGTTGTGCTCCATGTACTGCGTCACGAGGCTGCGCTCGTCCCCGGCGCGGGCCATTTGGTCGCCCTTCTCCGGATATCGGCGCGCCTCAGAGAAGGTATTTATGAAAGTATTGAATCCTTCATCCTGCCACATGTGCATCCGCTCGTTTGATCCAACGATCATCGGGAACCACATATGGCCGATCTCGTGCGTCACGACATTGTACAGGTCGTACTTGTCGTTGCTCTTGGCCTCCATCGCGACCATCGGGTACTCCATGCCGCTGATCGGTCCCTCGACCGCGGTGATCTGCGGGTAGGGATATGCGAACCAGCGCTCAGAGTATTCCTGAATCGACGTCCGCGACATGTCGGCCGCGTCCTTCCACGGCTCGATCGCGCTCGGACGGAAGAAGGCCTGAGCGAGACTGCCCTTATAGCTCGACGCATCCCACATATACTCCGGCGACGCGGCCCACACGACGTCGCGCACACTCTTGGCCGCGAACTTCCACGTCATGGTGCCTGTCTTGCGCGGCCGAGCGGCGCCGCTCGTTATGTCCTGCTGGGTGACGACGTGGACGACGCTGGTGTCGTGCGCCGCCTGGGCGAGCCGCGATATCTCCGCCGACGTAAGTACTTCATGAGCATTCTGTAACGTCCCTGTCGCGGCGACGATGTAGCCCGCGGGCACCGTGACCTCGAGATTGTAATCGCCATACTCGAGATAGAACTCGCCTTGTCCCAGATACGGTTCGGTGTTCCAGCCGCGCACGTCGTCGTAGACGTTGACGCGCGGATACCATTGAGCGAGCTCGTACAGCGCACCGTCGCGTCCCATGCGGTCGGCGCCGTGCTCGGGAATGTTGAAGTGCCACGCGGCGCTGATCGTCACCGTGCGGCCCGGCGCGAGCGGCTCGGCGAGGTCGGCCTTCATGACCGTGCCTTCCGTGCGCAGCTTGAGTGCGTGTCGTGTGCCCTTCGCACCGGCTGACACTTCCTCGAAGCGATCGATCATGTCGCCGCCCTCGAAGTTGCGTGCACCGAAGCGCGACTCGGCGGGGAACACGTACGAGTTCAGCGAATTCGCCTTGAACGCATTCTGCTCGACCTGGAACCACAGGAAGTGCAGGGTATCCGGCGAGTTATTGGTATAGCGAAATGTCATCTCGCCGCGCAGCGCTTTCGCGTTCGTGTCGAGCGTCGCCTTGAGATCGTAGTCGGCGCGCTGCTGCCAGTACTTGGGACCCGGCGCGCCCGAACCGCTGCGGTACTCGTTGCCGGGCGGAAGGTTGAGCGGCGCGAACATCGACGTGTCGCCGACGCCGGTGCTATCAAAGCTGGGGCGCGGCGGCGGCGCTTTGGCTGCTGATTGCCCAGACGCGGCTGTGACCGACACCGCGCTCATCGCGGCGGCAAGAAGACCGCCCGCGATGCGGGCTCGTGTGACGTGTTGCATGCGGTAGTGAGAGTTTAGAGAAAACTGATCGGCGCGACGCGCCGCGTGGCCGTGTCCGTCAATCGGCCCCGCCGCGAAAACAAACGCCGAGCGCGACCGGAGCAAACGGTGCGCCTGCCAACGTTTTGTAAGCGAATACACCTGTAAGGGAGAGAAGATCTTTGGTTCCAAGCGCGCCCTTTCGCCTTTGCACTCCTGCCGCATCTCGGCTCACTAAAAGAACGGCTCTAAAAGCGCGGATCTAGAGAGACGGCTCTAGAGCGACGGCTCTAGAACGGCGGATCTACAAGGGCGTGGCGGATAAGGAAGCGGCCGCGCCCACGGCGCGGCCGAATACTTGTCTGCTGCGTGATTCGCGCACCCGCGTTTTTGACCCGGACCATCGGCGAACATCAAGAGCCGATAATTTTAGAGACGCCC
>JANWKK010000034.1 GCA_025451425.1 Gemmatimonadaceae bacterium | reverse complement strand
GGCCTCCTGCACGCCCTCGTCGCGATGGATCTGCCGGGCCCCGGCTCCGTCTTTCTGAGCCAGCAGTGGAAGTTCACCGCGCCCGTCTATATCGGGGACACCATCACCGCGGAGGCCGAGGTGATGAGTGTCCACGAAACCAAGCCGGTAACCCAGCTCCGCATCGTCGTCAAGCGACAGACAAGCGAGACGGTGCTCGAAGGCGAGGCATGGTGCTACACGATGCGCCCTACTTCGCCGTGACGAGCACGGCGATGCGACGGTTCTGCGCGCGGCCGCCCTCTGTCCCATTGTCGCTGACGGCGTGCTCCTCTCCGTAGCCTTCTGATTTCACGCGATTCACCGCAATCCCTTGGTGCAACAACACGCGCTTCACCGCATCGGCGCGCTTCTGCGACAGACGCTTGTTCGCCTTGTCGTCTCCAGTGCTGTCCGCGTAGCCGCCGATCTTGATGTGAGCGTTTGGATACGCCTTCAGAACCGCGACGAGGTTGGCGAGCTGCGCCTGCGACTCGGGCTGAATCGTCGCCGAGTTGGGCGCGAACGTCACGCGGTCCAGCTCGAACCAGGTCGTTTTGTCGACCGGCTGCGAAGGATCTTCGATGAATCCGATCAGCCGCGACTCGGTGCCGTTCACCGGGACGCGAATCTGAACGCCATTCGGAAGCGACTGCGTCGTCAACGTGCCGAGAGCTTCCGTTGACCCGATCACCTCGCCACCCGCAGTCGACGTCACGCTGCCCGCATGATACGTCGTATCGACGACCGAGGCGGTTTGCGGTGCGCGCGTCCGATGCGAGAGGGCGATCCAAACAAGAGCGAGGGTCGCCAATCCGACAACAGGCCATACCCACTTCCGTCCTTCCGACTCGTGTCGATCCGCATACTCTCGCGTCGTTGTCGTCGAGCGATTCCACTCCGGCGCTTCGATGAATGGCTCCGACGTGCTCGAGATGAGACTGGAGAGTCCCGCGGGCATCGCCGCGAAGATGTTGTCTTTCTCGCTCGTGAGGACGTCTGCCAACCCGGTCGAGTCGAGCGCGTCCTCGCGAATGCGCTTGCCGAGCACGGCCAGAACGATTGGCGCGGCGAAGGTGAGCATGGTCGAGGCGGACGACGGCTTCTGGAAGCCGCTCACACGGTTGAGCAAACCTGCAACCTCGTTCGTTTGGCCACCGAAGGCCATATTGAGCAACTTTGTACCAGTCGCGGCAACGGCTCCGCCCGCGATGAAAGAGCCGAGGACGCTGGACGCGTCGTCGGGCAGGTTGGCGCCGGATGGGCGGCTCGTGATGAGGTCGAAGACCTGACGGAACGATCCCGGATCCTTGGTTTTGGTGACGAGACCTCCGAGGACTGACGCGAAGGTACTGGGGATGGCACTCGAGACAGTGGCCTCGGACTCGCCTAGCCTCTCGGCGAGCTGGCTGGTCGCCGGCGTAACGAGAGTGGTGAATGACTCCAACAACGTGGCCATAAGCGAATCCTCCCGGCGCGAGGCCGGCGTATGAGACTACCTGGAAATTGGATCGGCTGAAGCGCACCGGTGAATGGGCTGTACGGCCTACACGCGTCGCGGTCGGCGCCTGGCGCATTTCGATCGAGAGGGTAAAGCGGTACTTTGGGGACTTCTCGTCCCACGACGGCGGAGGCTGCATGCCTTTCTCGGTCACACGCCTCGACGACAAAGTCACCATTCGGCTTCCGGAGTGGCTCATCACGGCGAACAAGGGCGAGCTCCACCAGCTCGCGCTCGATGCACTCGACGGTGGCGCGCGACGATTTACGGTCGATTTGTCGGACACCATCTACATCGACAGCTCAGGGCTGGGAACGCTCGTCGGCCTCTCGAAGAAGATTCATGAGGAGCGCGGCGACATCCGACTCGTGCACCTCAGCGACGACGTGAGCACCCTCTTCCGCCTCACCCGGCTCGGCAGCTACTTCGATGGCTTCGATGGCGGACCGTCCGCCGCCTGACCGCAACGTCGAGCGCCTAACGGCATGACGACAACGACATCACGACCGGCCGGGTTGCAACCGCCTGCTGAGCACACCGCCTCGCCTCTCACCCGGCGTTTCGGGCTGGTGAGCGCGACCGCGCTCAACATGACGAACATGATCGGCGTCGGTCCGTTCATCACGATCCCGCTGCTCATGTCCGCGTTAGGCGGTCCGCAAGCTATGCTGGGCTGGATCGTCGCGCTCGTGATCGTGATCTGCGACGGCATGGTGTGGAGCGAGCTCGGCGCCGCGATGCCCGGATCGGGGGGCTCGTTTCATTATCTGCGTGAAGCGTTCGGTGCCGCCCGCTTCGGACGGCTGATGGCGTTCCTCTTCGTCTGGCAATTCGTGCTCAGCGGCCCGCTCGAGATCGCGTCGGGGTATATCGGCTTCGCGGATTATGCGAGCTACATCTGGAAAGGTCTGACGCCGACCGGCGTCAGAGTCATGATCACGATGATCGGCATCGTGAACATCGCACTGCTCTACCGGCGTATTCACTCGATCGCGCGCATCACAGTCTCGCTCTGGGTCGGGACGCTCATCACCGTGCTCGCGGTGATCATCACCGGCGCCTCGCACTTCAATCCGCACGTCGCCTTCGACTTCCCGCCGGGTGCCTTCACGTTCTCGTTAGGCTACCTCCTCGGGCTCGGCGCCGCGTCGCGCATCGGGATCTACGACTATCTTGGCTACTACGACGTCTGCTACATCGGCGACGAGGTACGCGACCCCGGCCGCGTGATTCCGCGGTCGATTCTGATCAGCACCGCGGCAGTAGCTCTCATCTATCTCGGGATCAATCTCTCGATCATCGGCGTCGTGCCGTGGCGAGACTTCGTCCCCGCAACAGCCCATCCAGAATCCAATTTTGTCGTCTCGATCTTCGTGCAGAAGATCTACGGCTCACGGGTTGCGACCATCTTCACCTTGCTCGTCCTCTGGACCGCATTTGGCTCCGTGTTTGCCCTCCTACTTGGCTACTCGCGCATCCCCTTCGCGGCAGCCGAGAGTGGCTATTTCTTCCGCGTGTTCGGGCGCCTGCATCCGACGAAGCAGTTTCCGTACGTCTCGCTCCTCGTACTCGGCGCGCTGTCGATTGTCGCGGGCTTCCTTTCGTTAGGCACGGTGATCGACGCACTGATCGTAACGCGGATCCTGGTGCAGTTCATGGGGCAGGTCTTCGGCTTGATGCTTCTCCGGCGGCAAGCGCCGACGATGCCGCGTCCCTACCGCATGTGGCTGTATCCCCTCCCGGCGCTCATTGCACTGTTTGGCTGGATCTTTGTCTTTGCCACTACGGACCGTCGGGTCATTCTCTTCGGTGTCGGTGTTCTGGCGTTGGGATGCCTAACGTTTCTGGTCTGGTCGTACCGCGCCAATCAGTGGCCGTTTGTGGCGGGACGATCGGAATCGGGCGCTGCGTGACCGGCGAGCATGGCGCTCGGAAGAGATGTGTCGCATGATTATCGCTCGAGCTTCTGTCGGACGTCATCAAGGAGAAGAGCCGTGATTGCCCTTTCATTCCGTCACTGGCCGCTCGCGCTTCGATCGATGATCGCACTCGCCGCGATCGCAACCCAATCGTCGCTGTGTTCCGCGCAATCGGCGGCGAGAAGAGTGCTGCCGCCGCCGCCCGACACGCTGGTGGCAATCGTTGGTGCGACGGTGATCGACGGCAATGGAGGCGCGGCGCTGCCAGACGCAACGATCGTCGTCCGCGGCAAGCGCATCGCCGCGTTAGGCCCGCGCGCCTCGACGCTGGTGCCCAAGGGCGCGCGAGTCATCGATGGAAGCGGGAAGTACGCCACGCCGGGCTTCACCGACACCAACGTCCATCTCTCGCTCTACAACAACGGCGAGTCGATGGTGCGCTACGAGGATCGCTTCGTCGACCTCGTGGTCGAAGCGGCGCAGACTGAGCTCAAGTACGGCATCACGACCGTGCGCGACAGCTACGGCGCACTGGTACCACTCGAGATCGTGCGTGATTCCATCGCCCACGGCAAGCTGGTCGGCCCGCGGATGCTCGTCGCCGGAAACATCGTTGGCTGGGGCGGACCCAAGTCACCGCTCTTCTCGAACTCGACGCCGACGACGTACTTCGACGAGCAGATGATGGATTACATCGCACAGGGCGCGGGTGAGGAGCTGCTCGACATGTCGCCGGACGAGCTCCGCGTCGCCATCGACAAGTATCTCGACAGGGGAGTCAACTTCGTGAAGTATGGCGGCACGGCCCATACCAACAATCTCATTACCTTCTCACCGCGCCAGCAGGAAGCGCTCGTTGAGGAAGTTCATAAGCGCGGCCTGTTCGCCGAGACGCACTCCACGAACCCCGAGCCATTGCGGATCTCCGTCCTCGCAGGCATCGATCTGATTCAGCATCCCGAAGTCCATAACGTCCCCATCCCTGCCGATCTCGTGAAGCTCATCGTCGATCGCGGCGTGATCTGTTCGATTCTCGCGAATAGCATCACCGGCAAAGCCTGGAAGGACTATCAAAAGGCTCAATCCCGCTCCGACTCGGCGAAGGCGGACTCCATTCGCAGTGACTCGCTCAAGCTGATGGACCGTCAGAAGACGGGGTGGGAGCTGCGGCGCGAGCGTGAAGCGAAGCGCACGGCGCTGCGTCGTGCAAACGCCGAAGCGCTGATCAAGGGCGGGTGCATAACGACGCCGTCGACCGACACGTACCTGAGCGGCGCGCCCGAGTTCAGCCGCACGCCGCGCGTGGACGCGCACATGATGCCGGGAACCGCGACGCTCGCGGCGATCGAGGGGCTCGTCGAGCTGGGGATGACGCCGAGCCAGGCGCTCGTTTCAGCGACGAAGAATGGTGCCCGTGCGTCGCAAGGATCGAAGGATTTCGGGACGCTCGAGGTCGGAAAGTACGCGGACATTCTCCTGCTCGACGCCGACCCCCAAGCCGACATTCACAACATCCGCAAGCTGTCGATGGTGATGAGGGAGGGGCGCGTCGTCGACCGCGACCGGCTGCCGGAGAAGCCGGTGTGGACGAGAACACGTCCGAAAGCCTAACGCGACTCCACGCCAGGAGGTCACGTGTCGATCTCGTGGCGACGTATTGGCCTCTTCACCGAGGCCATCGTCTTCACGATTCTCGTCCCCGGAACGGTCGCGTTCTGGCTGCCGCTCGTCGTGCTCGACGCATCGAAGCTCGTTGTGCCGCGTGCATGGTCCGTTGTCCAGTTCTCGGCGCTCGGCCCGCTTGCTGTCGGAGCAAGTATCTACGCGCGCTGCGTGTGGGATTTTGTGACGCGCGGCCGCGGCATTCCGATGCCGATCGATCATCCCAAGCAGCTCGTCGTGGGTGGACTGTATCGGTACGTACGCAACCCGATGTATCTAGGCGTTCTGTTTTTTCTTCTGGGTGAAGCGCTCTTCCTACGATATCCGGCGTTCGTGCTTTACACAGCGATCTGGTTTGGTTTCGTGAATCTCTTTGTGTTGTTGTATGAAGAGCCAAATCTGCGGCGCAAGTTTGGAGAGTCCTATACGCGCTACACTGTCGCGGTCGGTCGCTGGGTGCCGGGCCGGCGATATGCCGGATCAGAGTGAATCGATTCAAGACGATGACGTTTCACCGAATCAGCGTTTGTAACGCGTCCCGTACGTGTCTGTGATCACGTCGTTCTGAATCGTTGCGGACGTAATAGCACCCGTCGACGTATCCGTGAACGTCAGGAAGGTGCCGGATACTGTCCACGATCCGGCCGCCCGCGACGTATCGATCGCGGCCGCTCGTGAGATGGAAGTGTACGTGCTTTCTCGCTGCAGCAGTGTAAAGTTGCCGGACGCCAGCAAGGTGAGAGATCCGGACGTGATCCAGATTCCATCCCCAGACGTATCGGAATAGACGCGTGCTGGCACCGGGATGTTGTCGTAGGCGATCATGACATAGCTGCCAACCGGCGCCGCGGCGGCCGCTTTCGTTTCGGTCGCTCCGCTGCACGCTACCGCAAACAGCAGGAGGAACGCCTGCACTGATGGTCTCATGGCTGGCAGCGAAAGGTGCCCTCACGCGACCGCATCACGCGCACCACAGATGGATGGTTTGCCGCTAATTCCTCTTTGCGTCCTGTCGTTGCGATTCGTTGCCTCGTCTGCCCCAGCGTGCTACACTCGACGCGGCCTTGAGGACCCCACCCGAGCCTGAGGATCCATCGTGACAGATCGCCCTAGCCGCCGCGAGTTCCTGGGCATTGCCGCGTTAGGCATTGGAAGCACGCTGACACCGGAATGGTTGCATCGCGTGTCGGTCGGCGGCGCCGGCGTCCGCGGCGCAACACCGCCCGATGCAGACCTGGTCGTCCTGAACTCCAAGATCTACACGATGAATCCCACGCTGCCGCGGGCGGAGGGCTTCGCGATCAAAGGCGGTCGATTCGTCGCGGTGGGATCGAGCGCCGAGATCAGAAGCCTGGCCCGAAAGGGCACACAGATCTACGACGCGAAGCGGATGACGATCGTGCCCGGGTTCATCGACACGCACAATCACGCCGGTGGCACGACGCTCCTCTACGAAGTGCTGGTCGGTAATCCGTTCGAAGTGGAGTTCGTCACGATCGCGAGCATCACCGACAAGCTTCGCGCAAAGGCCCGCGAGACGCCGGCAGGCACCTGGGTCGACGGCTACTTCTTCGACGACACGAAGCTCAAGGATAAGCGTCCGCTCAATATTCACGACCTCGACCAGGTCTCGACGGAGCATCCGGTGGCCGTTCATCACCGCGGCGGCCACACGTCCTTCTACAACACCAAGGCGTTCGAGCTCGCGCGCGTTACCAGAGATATACCCAATCCTGCGGGCGGCACCTTCGACCGCGACGAGAATGGCGATCTCACGGGCCGCGTCACCGATCGGGCGCGGAGCGTCTTCAATGGCGTCGGCCAGCGGCCGACCTTCGCCGCCGCGCAGCGCGCTCAGCGCGAGCGGGATGGCATCGCGTACATCTCGAAGCAGTTCGTCCGCTACGGCCTCACGAGCGTGCATCATGAGGGCGGCGATCTCGCCGCGATCCAGGACGTGCACGCCCGCGGCGAGCTCCATCATCGCGTGAGCTACGAGCCTAACGAGCGGATGATCGACACGATGATCCCCGACGGGATCAGGACGGGCTTCGGCGACGAGTGGATCAAGTTCGGCGCGACCTCCGAGCACACCGTAGATGGCTCGTTCTCCGAACGTACGATGGCACTGAGCACGCCGTACGCCGGCACGCAGTACAAGGGGAACGTCACCGAGACCCAGGATGATCTCAACGCATGGGTCGCGAAAGTGCATCGCGCCGGTATTCAGGTGAACTGCCACGCGAACGGCGATGTCGCGATCGACATGTACCTGACCGCGATCGAGCGTGCCCAGCAGCTTTTCCCGCGTTCCGACGCGCGTCCGAAGATCACACACTGCACGTTGATCAACGATGACCTCGTGCGGCGGATCAAGGCAGCCGGTGCCGTGCCAGCGATGTTCACGACGTACGCGTACTACAACAGCGACAAGTTCGTGTTCTACGGCGAGGAGTTGATGAAACGCTGTATGGCGTACCGTACGCTTCTCGACGCTGGCATTCCCGCCGCGGCGGGCTCTGATTTCAGCCCGGGCCCCTTTGCACCGCTGATGGGCAT
>JANWKK010000033.1 GCA_025451425.1 Gemmatimonadaceae bacterium | reverse complement strand
GCATCGAGTATTCGCGCGCAGGGCCAGATCCCAGCCCGACTCGGTATTTCAGCCGGTGTTACAGCCCCCCTCAGCGCGTACGGCAGCGACAAGCGCGCGGGATACCACTTCGGCTTGTTGTTCGACGTAGGCGTACCTGCCACGCCGCTTGAATTCCGCATCGACGGCGCCTTTCATGAGATGAGGTACTCCGCCAACTCGTTGAAAGATCAAATTCTCATGGCGACCGGAAGCGCGTTGCTCGCTGTCCCGACTCACAGCTTTGTCGTGCCCTATGTCCTCGGCGGCATCGGCTTCTACAGCAGCCAGCGCTTCCTTGTCGAGTCCACTGACCGATCCACCACGCGCGGATGGAGTGCCGGCGGCGGCGTGCGCTTCGAGTTGACCGACGTGACGATGTTCGTCGAAGCGCGCTACCACCGGACGAGAGGCGACGCGGGAATACGCATCCTGCCCGTGTCGCTCGGTGTATTCTTCTGAATGATGTGTCCGATTTCAAGTGCGCTGCGCTAGACATCGTATTGTCTAATTTTCTGGAAGACCTTGACACGCGCGCGACTCGAGTGTGCCTGACGAGCATCAATCAGCAAGCGATTTTCCGAGCTCTTTTCGGCGATTTTCGAAGCAACTTGTGGCGCCCCGAGGCGCGCAAGGACACGAGCGGGCACTCCCTCGGGCTCGAGCAGGCGTGTAACCGGAGGGATGTTCGGAAGCTTGGCGTCGGCTGAGAGACGCCAAGCTTCCGCACTCCCGGCGCGTGCAACCGCGTCGTTATGCTTCTCGTGCTGGGGCTTCGCGAACAGCTGTATCCGGCTGCCATCCCCGCGCCGCGGCGGATCCGGGAAGCGGGTTTCTGAGATCGCTCCACGCAATGTTTCCGTCCTCACTATAGAGGAGATCCCACACGGAGCCGTCATCACAGAGCACCGTCGCGCCCCGGTTGTTCTCAAATGGTATGGCAGCGACCGGTACACGAATATTTCCAGCCATGTTGTTTCTCCCGTTCCAGATGCCTATGGCCCTGTGTCAGCCCTCACGGCCATCCCGCGCGCCGACCTAGGAAGAGTAACTGGCAACGAGATGAGCGCGTGGCCCTTGGTGCAGTGAGGCCGGTCGCAGTAGCTCGGACGCTCCGTCCGCGCTGCGGCCATCACCACGGATCAAAGTGGCCGCGCAATTCATCGACGCTCGCGCCGTCGCCGATGAGAATCAGTCGATCGCCAGCGGCGAGCACGATATCGGCGCGCGGCGGCAGCATCTCGTTGCCTCGGAGGATGCCAAGGACATTCGTATCTCTTCCCGCGAGCTGGCGTCCACTCGTTCCAATCGTCGTGCCGATGAAGGGGCTCTCCGCTCGGAGACAGCCGACGAAGAGCCGGCGATCGTTAGGCAGCTCGACACGGATGCCTGAACGAACGAGCGACACGAGATCCAGCTCGCCGAGGTCGAGGTTCGAGAGCTCCTCTTCGCGAAGGATTCGTAGGGCGATCTCGAGATGTTGGGCGTAGTGGGCGGGCGAATCGGCGCGTGAGCGCACCTGCGCCTCGTAAATGCTCTTGTACTGGAAATGCGACGAGAGACGCGTTTGCACGAGGTAGCTCAACAACACGGCGAGTGCGGCCGGTACGAGCAGCGTGTAGCCGCCGGTCATCTCCGTTACCATCATCATCGTGGCGATCGGTACATGCGCGGCGCCGGCAAAGACCGCAGCCATGCCGACGACAACGAACGGCGCGACGGGCTGGTGCCCGAGCGCCGCACACGCACCTCCGAGCATTGCGCCGATGAAGAGGCTCGGCGCGAACACGCCACCCGACCCACCTGAACTCACCGTGAAGCTCAGCGCGACGATCTCGGCGACGGCGAGTATCGCCATGGTGCCTAACGTCATCTGTCCATCGATGGCGCGCTGAATCCAGCCGTACCCACCCGCGATCACCTGCGGGAAGGCGAGAATCACGAGGCCCGTCAGGAGTCCGCCGATCGCCGGCTTGAGAAAGAGCGGAACAGGTAATCGCCGAAACAGGTCACGGGTGCGGTAGAACACGATCGGGAGCGCTGTCGCGAAGAGACCAGCGACGACACCAAGCAACGCATACCACCCATAGGAGAGGGGAGAACGGAAGGCGGTAACCGGCGGAACCTGGAAGAGCGCTCCCCAGCCGACAAACAATCCATTGATGGCGTACGCGATTATCGCCGCGAGCGTCGCATACAGCAGCGCACTGGCTTCGAACTCCATGTCCGCATAGAGCACCTCGATCACGAACAGTGCTGCCCCGATTGGCGATCGAAAGATCGCGGAGAGCCCAGCCGCGGCGCCGATGAGGAGAAGCAGTCGTCGCTCCGCGTCGCCGCGACGCGTTATCGTGGCGTACCACGATCCAATCGCCGCGGCGATGAGCGCAATCGGACCCTCGCGTCCAGCCGCACCTCCGGAGCCAATCGTTAGGGCCGATGCAATCAGTTTGACGGGAGCGACGCGTGGGCGTAGCGCTCCAGCCGAACGATGAAATGCGCGCACGACCGCATCGGTGCCGTGTCCCTCGGCTTCGGGAGCGAGCCAGCTCGTAAGAATGCCGACGAGGAGTCCGCCAATCGTTGTGACGAGGGGGACGAGCGCGAGCCCGTGCGGCCCTACTATTTCGCTTGGTAACGCGCCTTCGCTGGGAAGGCCCGGCGGCCGATAGCCGGCAATGCGCACGAGGAAGAAGGCACGCGACAGGCCGAGAAGGAAATTGAAGAGCTGCGCCGCGGCGACGCCGGCGACGCCGAGCAGCACTGTGTCGAGGAGCAGGCGGCGCCGATCGGAGAGCAAGAGCAACAAGGCGCGTCGCCGAAATTGCGTGAGTCGCCCTCCATCGCGGGCCTCGTGGGTGGGTCCCGCACCGTTCCGTTTCTCGCTCATCGAGGCAATGTCATCGCGAGTGGAGCGACGCGCGTCTTGCTGCCTGCTGCCGCCTCGACCAGAGAATGCTACCAATGACCAAGCCGGCACCGACGGTCCACTCCAGGAAACAGAGGAGGACGATCAGCGACGCGCGAGCGAAGCCCGACGCAAAGGTACCGTTCCGCAGGTTGGCCACGACGTAAAGGCCGGTGAGTAGGACACCAGCTATCGTGCCCCGAAGCAAAATGCCCTCTCGGACGATGAACAGGGTCCGCGAAGTGAGATGATGCGTCAGCTGGATCATGGCCGCCTCTCCGTTCTCCGGTGGCGAGCGTTCACCAATGCTCGGCGTTCGGTTCCTTGCATCGGCGCCTACCTCTACAACATTGCATGTATGTTGACGTCAATGCAATCCGTGCCTATACCGAGCAGCGCGCGCAAGGGAAACTTTGCTTTTCCTCGTGTGTACGACGCAGTATCGTGCGGGACGAGCCGAGAGAGGGCGGAATGAGAATCCTTGTCGTCAGCACCGACTACGATACCAGGAGCATCTTCGGGACGGCCTTGCGCAGCAGTGGCTACGATGTCTGCGAGCTCGGCGATCCGGATCAGGTAGTCGACGCGGCGCGTGATTGCTCTCTGGTCATAACGGATTTTCCGACGCGGACCGACTCGGGCATGACAGTTACGCAGTTGCTGCGACGTGACCCGCAAACGCGATATATCAAAATCCTAAACGCAACGACGCACGTGTTCGCGGGGGAAATCGATGAAGCGGGTGCCGCCGGCGTCGATTCGACCATCGTCTTGCCCGCGGTACCCGACGCGGTCGTTGCGTCCGTTCAGCGTTTGCTCGAGACGCGCGCGCCCTGACTCCGGGCGAGCCACTTGCGATGCAGTGATCGGGTGGCGATCGTTGCCGCATGGCGAATTCGTCGCGAACCCCGCTTCGCGTCCTCCGTGCCGGACGAGTCGAATTGAACGCCGAGGGGAGAAAAGCGTTACAGGCGGTTCGGGGCCTCGTCGCGGCGCTCAACCAGACCGCGCGCGTGATCGAGCAGCGCACTGGTATCACGAACGCGCAGCTTTTTCTGCTCCAGTCCATTGCCGCCGAACCGAACCTCTCGGTAACGGCGCTGGCCTCACGCGCGATGACGCATCAGAGCACGGCGTCGATCGTGCTGAGCCGTCTCGAGCGCCGTGGACTCGTGCGCCGCGCCAGAGCGGAGCTCGATGGCAGGAGCGTGGTCCTGATGCTCACGGAGAAGGGGCGACGCGTGCTTCAGCGCGCGCCGAAGACGGCGACGACCGAGATCGTGCGCGCTATTGCGCGCCTCTCGCCGAGAGAAGTGCGCATGCTGCGCCTCGGGGTTTGCGCCCTCGGCCGCGAGGCGGACTTCAAGTGTGACGACTCGCCGATGCTCTTCCAGGAACCAGGGAGACGCAGGAGCGCACGCCCCTGACAGTAAGAGTCGAGAATGCCTAACGCGTAAGCGCGGGTCGGTTCTGCCTCGCCTCGAGCGGCTTCGCGACGAAACCGCAGTTCGTGCACGTGAGCAGCACTTTCGTCGAGCGTGGGAAGGCCTGTAGCAACAGCTGGCATTGCGGACAGTGCGGGTGGGATCTGCCGATCCGCGGCAGCGCCCTCCATAACGCGTCGGACGGCTCTGTGGGTTTCCGTGATCCCTCGATCAAGTCGCCGCGCATTGCCATTGCCGCGGCCGTCTCTTCCTCGACGGCGAGCACATGGCGCCGCATCAACTCGGTCTTCTCCTTCAACAGAGTAAAGGTTTCCCTCAGCTGGATCTCCGCCGCCTGCGGTGGCCGAGATACTGTGTACGTGCGAGCGATGGCTGTTGGGCGCACGAGCCGCTCCGAGTCGAAGTATCGATTGGCTTCCTGACACTTACATGCGGAGGCCGTAAAACGCTAGTGAGGGCTTTCGACGATTACTGTCCGTGCGCTCCAGCGTCACCCGTTAGGGGCTACGCGAGATCGCGGCCTCGCGTTTCTGCGGCCATACCGAGCGCCACCAGCCCCGGCGCTGTCATCACCGCGGCGTACACCGACACCGGCACGGTCGACCCATATGCATTGAGCAGCGCAACGCCGATCAGCGGCGCCAGTGCTCCAGTGAACACCGTCGCGATCTGATAGCCGAGCGAGAAACCGGTATATCGCGCGCTCGTCGGAAACAGTTCGACGAAGAACGCGGACATTCCCCCAACGATTGCTCCATGGCAAGTGCCGGCGATCACCGCGGCAATCACGATCGCTGCCGCGGTACCGCTACTCGTTAGGGGAAACAACGCGAAGGCCCACACTCCCGCACCGATCAGTCCCGCGATTGTCACCGGACGTCGGCCGACGCGGTCGGACAGCGAGCCGGCGGCAAAGATTGCCATGACGTCCGCGATCGACCCCAGCGCCGCCGCCTCCAGCGCGAGCGTGCGCGTCTGATGAAGCACGCGCGTGACATACACGATGAAGAATGTCGTGAACACATAGAACAACGCGTTCTCGGCGGCCTTGACCAATAGCACGGTGAGCACCGATTGCCAGTGCGAGAGCAGTGCCGCCCAGATCGATGGCGCCGCCGCTTGTGCGCGACGCTCGGCGTACGCGCGATAGAGTGGCGACTCGGCGACGCGCGTTCGCATCCAGATACCGACGCCGATCAGGAGTCCAGACGCGAGAAACGCGACCCTCCATCCCCACTCGACGAACGCGGTCTCGCCGACCAGCAGGCCGAGTGATGCGAGCACGATCGATGAAAGAACGTTGCCGGCTGGACCACCGGTCATTGGCCACGCGGCCCAGTATCCGCGCCGCGGTGCGGGCAAGCTTTCGGTGACGAGGAGCAGCGCGCCGCCAACCTCGCCACCCACAGCGAAGCCCTGAACGAGGCGGAGCAGCACGAGCAGCGCGGGCGCGAGGATCCCGATTCTGACGTAGCCCGGGACGAAGCCCACGCCCATCGTCGCGACGCCCATGAGCATGAGGCTCCAGACGAGCACGCGCTTTCTTCCATAGCGGTCGCCGAGCACGCCGAAGACCACACCGCCTAACGGTCGCGTCGCGAAGCCGACGGCATAGGTCATGAGCGAGAGCAGCACGCCGCTGCGCGGATCGACGGCGGGAAAAAACACGCGGTCGAAGACGAGTGCGGCGGCCGACGCAAAGACGAAGAAGTCGTACCACTCAACGAGTGATCCGATCGAGCTGGAGATGAGGAGCGTGCGAGTGCCGCCGCTAACGAATCGAGTCGCCTGGCCACCACCGCTTGTTCGAGTAGATCGTGCCGAATATGGCATGCAGCCCTGGTCGCGCATCCTCGGTGTGCAACACCGCGTCCAAGCGTGTCGCGAGCGGCGTCACTCGGCTGAACTCGCGATACCTGCCGTAGCTATGAAAGAATCCCCACGGACCGCCGTGCGCGATCTTGCCGAGCCAGATGTCGGGCAGGAGGACATACTCGGCAACGTAGAATGCGTTGAGTGTTTTCGTACGAGGCAGGTCGCTCTCGATGACGCGATGCGGCAACGAGCCATGCTTGCCCCACTGTACGTCGATGGCTGGTTGGCCCTTTCCCCGCCAGTCCGTGCTCAGAATCGTGCCGTGCCAATACGTCCAGAGCTCCGTCGCCGAGCCGGTCTCACGATCATAACCGACCCAAACTTCTTCTTCATCGCTCGGTTTGGTCCACGGCATCCATTGGCCGTTGACGTCGTGACTCCACAGCAGGTGGTAGGCGATGATCGGGCGCGCCGGGTTAACGACCGCCACGACACGCAGCAGCGGAAAGGGCTCGTCGCGCTGCACGTACAGGACCGGGGCGAGCGTGCGGGCAAGCTGCCAATCGACAGAGTCGGCGACGCCTGGTGGCGCGACGGGGACCGGAGGCAACTGCACGTGCCGTCCGCACGCCGAACTGACGACGGCGAATCCAATGAGCGCCAAGGTGCGCATGCGCAGGCGTACTGAAGGATTCGCGCCAAGGGGCTGCGAGATTTGGGGCGCGGGATCGATCCCGCATCCCGCAACCGCATCCCGCCCGCAGCATCGTGACGTTGGGACCACTTCAGGTGTGTAAAGTACAGGTGCTATTGGCACCAATACGTTAACGGACACCCGCCGCCAACCCCCCACTCAGGAGCGTCCACCATGCCCGCGAGCAAGCTCGCCGCGCCCGTTGCTCTCGTCCTCGTCATCGCCGCATGCAGCCACGCGCCGCCGGACACGACGCCGACGCCGATGTCGCAGCCGAGCGCGACGCAAAACGCCTCGCCGAGAAGCGAGGCACCACGCCGCGGCGGAGATGGACCCGTGCTCGCGGGTGAGACTCGAGATCGTGACTTAGCGGCGGCGCGGTCCGCGCTCGCGCAGGCTGTCTACATCGACTTCGACAGCTCTGCGATCCGGGGCGATCAACGCACGGCGTTGGAGAACAAGGTCCCCATTCTTTCTCACAATCCGGCACTCCGCATTCGCGTGGAAGGAAACACCGACGAACGCGGCTCGGCCGAGTACAACATCGCACTCGGTATGCGGCGCGCGGCGCAAGCGAAGCGCTTCCTGACCGATCGCGGCATTGACGCGGGGCGCATCGATGTGATCAGCTACGGCGAGGAGCACTCGGTCTGCAACACCAACGACGAGGGATGCTGGCAGCAGAATCGCCGCGACGACTTCAAGATTACCGCAGGGGACGTCACGATGAAGCCCTGACGCGTGCTCACTCGCGCGTCTCAAAAGTCACAGGGGACGGGCGCGAGGCCCGTCCCCTGTTTTACATTTGCTAATCGCCGCTTACCCTGCCGCTCGCTTCTCGAGCACCGGTTCGTCAGGCAGGATGTTGTCGTGGCGCGCCGCCTTGCGGCGCTTCTGGAAGATGAACTCCGGGGCGAGCGCGATGCCGAGGATCGTCACGGGCAAGATCTGTTGCGTCTGAATGAGGAACGCCACGGCGATGGCCTGGTTTTGATCGAAGCCAAATGCCGTCGTCGTCGCCGCGTAGAGCATCTGGAAGAGTCCAACGTTCCCCGGAGTGGCGCGAATCGCGAAGCCGATGTTCACGGCGAGGATTGCCGCCACCGTGCCGACGAGCGGCAACGGGAAGTGTGCAGCAATGGCCGTGAGCGCGTACGTCGCGACCTGGAGCGCCCAGATGCCGACGGAAAGCGCGAGCGCGATACCGAAGCGCGGACCGGTCGAGATCCCCGAGATCGCGTGCACGAATCGGCGCGTGTACTGACGCGCTCTTGATCGCCAACCATCGCCAGTGGCCTCGAGCATCTGCTCGGGGCCCTCGGAACGCCGTACCAGATACACGAGCATCCCGGCCATCAGGACGAGCGCGAGCCAGGCAAATGGCCTTGTGCGCTCGAGGACGGAGGGCAATGGCAGGAAAGAAACGGCGAGCGCGAGCATAACGACATAGCCAATGAGCTCGAACAAGCGCTCCAGTGCGAGCGTGGCAAGGACCTTTGCGCTCGTCACGTGCGCCGCGCGGGAAACGAAAATCACACGTGCCGCTTCACCGCTGTTTGCGACCAACACGTTGTTCAAGCCGGCGCCGGCGAAAGTCGCCCGTAACGCGAGCCACAACGACGTCACGCCGATTGGCCGAAGAAAGATCCACCAGCGAACGCCCTTCAACGCGAGCGAGATCAGATTCACCAGCGCCGCGGCGAGCAGAATCGAGATCGACGAATCCTCGATTGCCGCCCACGTCGAGTGCCAGTTCACCTTCGTCGCGAACACGACCAGCATGACGAGGATGAGCCCCGTGATTGTCAGCCGAAGCGCTCGCGTCAGGTGTCGTTTCATGCGGCTTTGTCGAGGGTGGTAAACTCGAGCCCAGCTCCACGAATCCGATCGATTATCAGTGGCACCGCGCGTGCCGTCTGCATCCGATCCCCCAAAGGATCGTATCCGTCACCGTCGTGCAAGAGCAAAATCGTACCCCGTTTCGCGACACGCACCGTGCGCTCGGCGATCACCTCCACGCCCGGTCGCGCGGAATCCCACACCCCGTGTCCCCAGCCGACCGTGCGTTGCCCGAGTGTGCGCGCGATGTAGGTCACCCACGGACTGCGAAAGCCGTGTGGTGCCCGGAAAAACGCCGGGCGTATGTCGCACGCACCTACGATCGCCTTGGTTCCAAGTTGCAAATCGTCCCGCACGTAGCGTGGGGATTTGAGGTGCAGCTTTCGGTGATGATAGCCGTGATTACAGACGCCATGCCCCTCGGAAGCGATGCGCCGCACGAGCTCCGGCCAACGTTCGGCGT
>JANWKK010000032.1 GCA_025451425.1 Gemmatimonadaceae bacterium | reverse complement strand
GGCTGCCGCACTGGCGTCTTCACATCGTGCCCAGCGACACGTGACGGTGCCTTTTGATGGATGTTCGCGTGACCGTCGTCAGAGCTGGACTTTCGCTGGCCAGCGCGAGGGTCGGACACACGCGACGGTATCGAGTGCGACGTGCCTCTCGAGCCATTGGCGTCTGAGTCGTGTCGCGCGTCGCGATCCGTTGGTGTGGGACGCGTCGGCGCTGGATACACGCGATGTCCCCAAGCATCATCAACTGAATTCGACGAGTGGGTCGCCGCCGGCTGTGCCGTCGGCGCACGACCCGGATTGACCTCCGCGGCGTTCGCCGTGCGCATCGCACCAAGTGAGGTGACCGCTGCTAACGCGCCGGCAACAATCATGAGCTTTCTCATATCTCCTCCAAGTAGTGCGGCCGAAACTGTTCAATCATGGTGGCCGCATGGAGTGAGACGCCGGCGACGACCAAAGGATCCGCGTCTCGTCGCCAACGACGCTCTACTGTTCCGAACGGCGGTTTATGAGCGCCGAGGGGAGCGATCTGCTCGCATGCGGCGAACGTGCCGAGCCGAGGCGCATCGATCGTTTCGCTCCTCCCGTCTGTTGCAGAACTCGTCAAGATTGTCGAATAGATCTCGCTAATTGAGTGTCGCCGATGCATTCTCGTGCCATCCTGAAATGCAAGCCTGACCTTCAGCGACGCGAGCGCGCATGTCGACTCTTGGATTGATGATCGATGAGATAAATAGTATTTCGACGACTGCGGCCGCCGTGGCGATTGTGAAGCGATGGGTGGAAATGCCGGAGGCGGTGACGCCTGATTCTGCGAGTGGCCCGACTGGCACCCGTAACTGCTCCTTGATCGCCGAGTTTGTTGCGCGTCGGTATATGCATGGCGGCGTATCGTGGAAGAAAGTGGTCATGACAAAGGCCGATACCACGATCAATGGAAAAACGAAGACCCTCCCGTTCAAAAAGGATGGCGTGCTGTATCTGGCCGCGACTGGCGCCACGGCTCATGAGCTTTGTCTCATCAGAGACCATGACTACACCGCGTTATTCCACGCGTGGGCAGGCTACTTCGAAGTATTCCCTCGACTGAACGTCGGCTTCACGTACAATGTCCACGGTCCCGGCTCGGAGGGCGAATCGCGCGTGCTGAGCTCGTTGACGTCCGGCGCGCCGATCAGGGGCTCCGGCCCAATCATGCCCACGAGTTGGGCAGTGGTGACCATCTAGCCGAGCCACCTAACGAAGTCTGGAGGATCGCGAATCATGGCAGCGCGGAAAGGACGCGGGACAAAGCAGCAGAGAGGGGCGAAGTCGCGCCCAGCGGCGGCAGTGAAGACCGGGCAACGATCGAACGCGGCCGGACGACGGAGTCCTCGGGAGCGTATCGTCGACGCGATTCGCATCGTGCCGATCTCGGCGCCGAAGGATCTCTTTCCCCACGTCTCCACTGTACCCGCCGCGCCACCACCATCGCTGACCTATCGTGGGGGGCCGCTCCTCGCCGCCGCTCGAGTCTTCACGCTGTACGTCGGCAGCGCATGGTCGAATCCCCAACTCAAGCCGCTGGCCGCGCAGCTCGACGCGTTTTTCACATTCGTCCTCACGAGCGCATTGGTCGACCAACTTGCCGAGTATGATGTCCCGGGCGTCACGATCGGCCACGGAACGTTTCTCGGAAGCGCCACGCTCTCGTCAATCAAGCCGCCCGCCAGTGTCACCGACGCATGGCTTCAGCAGACATTGCAGCAAGCGATCGCTGCGGGAGCACCGGTGCCGAAACCGGGGCCTGACATCCTGTACTTCCTCTATCTCCCGCCGGGCATCACGCTCGTTCAGGGCAGTGCGCGCTCGTGCCAAGCGTTCTGCGGATACCACGATAGCATCGGCAGCACGACGTTCTATGCCGCCATGCCCTATCCGAACTGCGCCGGCTGTCTCGGCAATCTGTCCGTGCTCGATGCACTGACGTCTACGAGCTCCCACGAACTCTGCGAGGCGATCACCGATCCAGTTCCCGGTACGGGTTGGTACGACGACGCGAACGGCGAGATCGGTGACATCTGCGCGTGGCAGACGAGAAAACTCGGCGCATACACTGTGCAGCTCGAATGGTCGAACGCCCAACGTCGGTGTGTATGACTTCGCTGTACCATGCAAGGCCATTCGCGCAGTGAGCTTTCGCCGACTTCCTAACGTCCTGTCGCTGTCCCGATTGCTGTTAGCGGTCCTCTTCATTCCAGCGGGACCGGCGGCTCGTGCTGCTCTGATCTGTCTCGCAGCTGCCACGGACTTTCTGGACGGATGGCTCGCACGACGGACGAATACTGCCACGCGCTGGGGTGCGCTGGTCGATCCGATCGCCGACCGCATCTTCGTGCTCGTCGCGATTGTTATGTATGTGCTAAAGGGCGAGCTTTCGATTATCGAGTCGCTGTTATTGCTATTGCGCGATATCGCTACCGCGTTGGGCTTTTTTGTCGCCCGCACCGTGCCACGACTGCGATCGGTCGAGCTCAAGGCGCGCCTTCCCGGAAAGATCGTCACCGTGCTCCAGCTGGTGACACTCCTCGCACTCGTGGTCGGCGTGCGACCGCTCACGCCATTCATCGCGTTGGTTGCTCTTGTCTCGGTGGTCGCCATCGCGGACTACACGCACGCGGTTTTGCGCGCGGGAGCGGAGACACCCCCCTAGCCATCGCCGGGACCGAGACGTTACCGTTGTCGGCCTCCTCGGTGTGGCATGACCCAAGGTTGCGCGAGGCCGCGAACATCTGATGGGCGATCAACCAGTAGCGGCGGTTCCCGCGCCCGAGATCGTTAGGCGACCGCCAATCTCGTCTCGCTCCCTGGCGCCGTGGGTTCGGAGCGCGGCTCCGGCACTGGCGCTCGTGCTCGTGGTTGGCGCCTTTGCGCTAGTGACCGGAGCGCCCGCGCGGTATCTGTCGCCGCTGAACCTGCGCGTGGTCCTGGCGCAAACGGTCATCGTGGCCATGGGCGCGATTGGCATGACCATCATCATGATCAGTGGCGGGATCGACCTGTCTGTCGGCGCCACGATTGCGCTCACGGGGGTCGTCGCGGCCCTCGCGCTCCAATCGGGGGCGACGGGCCTCCTCGCGATTCTGTTCGCGGTCGTAGTCGGCGGTGGGGTTGGTTTGGCCAATGGACTCATCATCACGCGCCTGCGTGTCGTGCCGTTCATCGCTACGCTTGGGATGCTCGGCATCGCTCGCGGCGTGGCAAAATGGTTAGCGCATGAGCAAACCGTAAATTTCCCTCGCACGTGGGTCAACGAGCTCCTGGTCACCTTTCCGCGCCCGCCGTGGCTGATCTTTCCACCAGGCGTGTGGCTGACCGCGCTGCTCGCGCTGGTGGTCGCGCTCGTCCTCCGTCAGACGGTGTTCGGCAGGCACATCTTCGCGCTCGGCTCGAACGAGGCGGCGGCGCGAGCCTGCGGCATCGCGATCGACCGGCTGAAGCTCATCATCTACTGCGGTGCGGGATTGATCTTCGGCCTCACCGGCGTGCTGCAGATGTCGCGCCTACGGCAGGGTGACCCAACAGTCGCCAACGGCGTGGAGCTGGATATCATCGCCGCCGTGGTCATCGGTGGCGGGAGCTTGCTCGGAGGGGAGGGGAGTATCGGTGGCTCGATCGTCGGCGCGCTGATCATGGCCCTCTTGCGCAACGGCTGCCAGCAGATGGGATGGCCGAACTACATCCAGGAGATCATCATCGGCATGATCATCGTGCTCGCCGTCGCGCTCGACCGCCTGCGCGTGAGCTGGTCCTCGTGAGGACAGCGGCAGGCCCTAACGAGCAGACGACGAGAGGGCCGTCGATGACTCACACGCCCATCGTCGACGCGCACGTACACTGCTGGGATCCGGCGACGCTGCAGTACCCGTGGCTGGATACGCTTCCGACGCTGCAGCGTTCCTTTCTTCCCGCGGACTATTCTGTCGCGGTCGGCGAGCTGCCGGTGACGCATTGTGTGCTCGTCGAGGGAAACTGTCTCCCGGCGCAGACCGTGCGCGAGGTCGGCTTCTTCGAGCGGCTCGCCGGCGGCGATTCGCGGATTGCGGGGATTGTGGCCTTTGCGGATCTGACCGAGCCGCTGACGCTCGCCGCGACGCTCGAGTGCCTAACGCGCTCATCGCGAGTCAAGGGCATTCGCCAGAACATTCAGGGTCAATCGCGCGGTTTCGCCTTGCAGCCCGCGTTCGTGCGAGGCGTACGAGATCTCGGAGCTCGGGGCTGGACCTTCGACCTGTGCATCACCCACGATCAGATGGCCGAAGCGATCGCTCTCGTGGAGCGATGTCCCGACACGCAATTCGTGCTGGATCACTGCGGAAAGCCGGCGATCCGAGCGGGCGCGCGCGACTCGTGGCGGCGTGAGCTTGCCCGCCTGGCCTCGCACGAGAATGTCTGCTGTAAGATCTCAGGGCTCCTGACCGAAGCCGACCTGGCGCGCTGGCGAGAGGATGACCTTCTTCCGTACGCCATCGACACAGTCGACTCCTTCGGAATCGCTCGTGTCCTTTATGGCAGCGATTGGCCCGTGCTCACGCTCGTCAGCAATTACGCGAGCTGGTTCGACTTCACCGCACACTTCACCGAGTCATGGAGCGATCACGAGCGGCGCTGCTTCTATGCCGAGAATGCTGCGAGGGTGTACCGACTGTGAGCGTTAGGCATTGTTGGACTCCATGACGGCAGCGGCGCAGCGTCTCGACGGGAAAACGGCTCTCGTCACTGGCGCCGGATCCGGGATCGGGCGCGCGATCGCGATCCGCTTCGCACACGCTGGCGCGCAAGTCGTGGCGCTCGACGTCGTGGATGCCTCAGCGCGCGAGACGGTGAGCGAGATCGAACGGGGCGGCGGCGTTGCGATCGCCGTATGGTGCGACGTAACCCAACAGCAAGCGGTGGATGACGCGTTTCGCGCCATCCGCGGCCGAAACGGCTCGATTGACATTCTCGTCAACAGCGCCGGCATTGCACATGTCGGCACGGTCGAGCAAACCTCGGAGGAGGACTTCGACCGCGTCTTTGCAGTGAACGTAAAGGGCGTCTACAACTGTCTGCGTGCGGGAATCGCCGCAATGAACGATCAGGCGAACGGGGGCGCCATTCTCAACATCGCTTCGGTCGCGTCCTCGATCGGGATCCCTGACCGCTTCGCGTACTCGATGAGCAAAGGGGCAGTGCTGACGATGACCTTCTCTATTGCGCGCGATTACGTGGATCGGCGAATCCGCTGCAACTGCATCGCACCGGCGCGAATCCACACCCCGTTCGTCGACGGGTTCCTCGCGCGTAGCTATCCGGGCCGCGAGGCGGAGATGTTCGAGCAACTCTCGAAAACGCAGCCGATCGGTCGCATGGGACGGCCGGAGGAGGTCGCCGAGCTTGCGCTCTTCCTCTGCTCGGACGCTGCCGCGTTCATCACTGGAAGCAATTACGCGATCGATGGCGGGTTCGTGAGTCTGAAGATGTGAAGCGGGGGGTTGCGGATTGGGGATTCGTGTTTGCTCATAGCTATTTCATTTCACACATGCGTCTAGCTGGCAAGGCCGCGGTCATCACTGGGGCGAGTACGGGCATCGGGCGAGCGAGTGCGCTTCGCTTCGCGGAAGAAGGAGCGCGCTTGGTACTCGTCGATGTCCAGGAGCGCGAAGGGGCGGACGTCGCTCGCGAAGTCGAGCGGCGAGGTGGAACGGCGTGCTTCGTCTCCGGCGACGTGAGTCGCCGCGAGGACAACGAACGCGCGCTCGACCTCTGCGCTGAGCGTTACGGTACTCTGGATATTCTCTTCTGCAATGCGGGCATCACGCTCCCGAAATTGCTGGCGGACAGCGACGACCGGGAGATCGAGCGCCTGCTGGCGGTGAATCTGCTCGGGCCGATGTATGCCGCGCGGCATGCCATATCGAGGATGCTGGAGCAACCGAAGGGCGGGACAATCCTCTTCACCGCAAGCAAGACCGGGCTCGTCGCACAGACTGATTCGCCCGTCTACTGCGCGTCCAAAGGCGCCATCGTTATGCTCGCGAAGGCGCTGGCGCTCGATTATGCGACACACGGCATCCGTGTCAACGCGCTCTGCCCGGGCATCATCGACACGCCGATGTTGCGTCGCTTTGCCAATGCCATGCCCGATCCCGCCGCAAGCTGGGCCGCGCACTCGGTCGCGCAGCCGATGGGAAGGCTTGGCACGGCCGAGGAATGCGCCGATGCCGCGCTCTGGCTTGTCTCGGATGAGGCCTCGTTCGTCACCGGCGTCGCATTGCCGGTCGATGGCGGCTTCACCGCGATGTGACGCCGCCACCAATGATGGGATCCTCCTCGCGGCCGATCGCCATCGTCGGGTTCGAGTCCCACGATATTCGTTTCCCGACGTCGCGTGGGCGCCACGGCTCCGATGCGATGAATCCCGATCCGGATTACTCCGCGGCCTACGTCATTCTGAAAACCGACGATGCGCATGGGCTGGAGGGGCACGGGCTCACCTTCACGATCGGTCGCGGAAACGAACTGTGTATCGCCGCGATTCAGGCACTGGCGCCACTCGTCGTCGGCCTGACGCTCGACCAGATCACGGCCCACATGGCCGGCTTCTGGCGCCGCCTAACGAGTGATTCGCAGCTGCGGTGGGTCGGCCCGGAAAAGGGCGTCCTCCACCTTGCGACGGCGGCGCTCGTCAACGCCGTCTGGGATCTGTACGCGAAGTCTGAGGGGAAGCCGCTCTGGAAGTTGCTCGCGGACATGACGCCTGAGGCGCTCGTTCGCTGCATCGATTTTCGCTATATCACCGACGCCCTCACCCCGGCGGAAGCACTGGCGATGCTGCAACGGCACGCGCCAACGCGCTCAGCGCGCGAAGCCGAGGTGCTCCGCGACGGCTACCCCGCATACCTGACCTCCGCGGGATGGCTTGGCTACTCGGACGAGACGATCCTACGTCTCTGCCGCGAAGGCATCGCTGACGGGTGGTCACACTTCAAGATCAAGGTCGGTCGCGATCTCCAGGACGACGTGCGACGCGCGGCGATCGTTCGCGAAGAAATCGGGCCACACCGCAAACTGATGCTGGACGCCAATCAGATCTGGGACGTGAACGACGCGATCACGAACATGCGTTCGTTGGCGCGTTTCGATCCGTGGTGGATCGAGGAGCCCACGAGCCCCGACGACGTCCTTGGCCACGCCGCGATCGCGCGCGCGATCGCGCCCATCGGTGTCGCCACAGGCGAGCACTGTCAGAATCGCGTCCTCTTCAAGCAGTTCTTGCAAGCGAAGGCGATCCGCTTCTGTCAGGTCGATAGCTGTCGCCTCGGCGGCGTGAACGAGGTACTGGCCGTGCTCCTGCTCGCCGCCAAATTTGGTGTTCCGGTCTGCCCGCATGCTGGCGGCGTCGGGCTGTGCGAGTACGTCCAGCATCTCGCGATCTTCGACTACATCGCGGTGAGCGCGTCGCTCGAGGAACGAATCGTCGAGTATGTCGACCACCTCCATGAGCATTTCCTCAACCCAGTTGTCGTGCGCGGCGGCCGCTACATTGCCCCGACCGCGCCTGGCTACAGCATAACGATGCGTCGCGAGTCGCTCGCCGCGTACGCCTATCCATCGGGAGCCGCATGGACCAATCGAGATGCGCGAGAGCCTTGACGAACGCGATGCGCGGATGGCCTGGTGGCGCCAGGCTCGCTTCGGGATGTTCATCCACTGGGGCGCCTATGCGGTGCCCGCCGGCACGTACAAAGGCGTGCGGATTCCCGGGCTCGGCGAATGGATCATGAGTGCCGCGCACATTCCGGTAATGGAGTACGAGCAGTTCGTCCACCAATTCAATCCGACCGGCTTCGACGCGGACGCGTGGGTGCGTGCGGCAAAGCGTGCGGGGATGAAGTACATCGTCATCACCACCAAGCACCACGACGGGTTCGCGCTCTTCGACTCCAAAGTGTCGAACTACGACATCGTTGACGCGACGTCGTACCATCATGACGTCATCCGTGCGCTCGCGGCCGCTGCGCATCGACAAGGACTCCGGTTCGGCGCCTATTACTCCATCATGGACTGGCACCACCCGGATGCCCAAGAGCCAAATTTTCCGGAGTACAACTCGAAGACGTTCCGCAATCCTCATTTCGACCGGTACGTGGAGACCTATATGAAGCCACAGCTCCGGGAGCTCATCACGCAATGCCCGGAGATCGACATATTCTGGTTCGACGGAGAGTGGATCGCCGACTGGAGTGACACGCGCGGCCACGAGATCGACGACTTCCTACACTCGCTCAAGCCGAGCCTCATCATCAACAATCGAGTCGGTCACACGAGGCAAGGATTGAGTGGTTTGAACCGCGAGGGACAGATCGGCATTGGGGACTTTGGCACGCCGGAGCAGCAAGTGCCGCCAGAGGGACTTCCCGGAGTGGATTGGGAGACCTGTATGACGATGAACGCCACGTGGGGCTTCAAGTCCTACGACGATGACTGGAAGGACACACGCACACTGGTCCGCACTCTCATCGACGCCGCATCCAAGGGTGGCAACTTGCTGTTGAACGTGGGCCCGAGCGGGGAGGGTGTGCTCCCCGCACCGATCGTGAGCCGCCTCGGAGAGATGGGCGCGTGGATGGACGTGAATGGCGAGGCGATCTACGGCACGAGCGTGAGCCCCTATGGGCAGCCGGCGTGGGGCCGCTACACAGCGAAGCGCAGCACGGTGTACGCGCACGTCTTCGATTGGCCGAGGGATGGTCGTCTCGAGCTGACGGGCATCAGTGACGCGCCGACACGTGCCTATCTTCTCGTCGATAACCAAGCGATAACAATCGAGCGAAGCGGGTCGATGCTCAGCGTTCAGTTACCCGCGGTGCCACCGAGCACGATCGCGTCGGTCGTCGTGCTGGAGTTCTCCTCGCGCCGTACGGGAGGTGTGCAATGAAGTCCGCAGCGTTTGTCCGCTGGAGCAGGGCCATACTCGCAGTCGTTGCGCTGCAGGCTGCTGCCGCGTGTGGTCGCGCGAGCGGAAGCAACCAGAGCGCATCCAACGCAGCTGGTCGGAAGCTCACGATCGCCGTGATCCCGAAAGGAACCACGCACGAGTTCTGGAAAGCCATTCACGCCGGAGCGGTGCGTGCCGAGCGGGAGCTCGCCGCGACAGGTGATTCGGTGACGTTGATCTGGAAGGGCCCGATCCGCGAGGATGACCGCGAGCAGCAAGTGCAAGTCGTGGAGGGCTTCGTCAGTCAGGGCGTGCAGGGAATGGTCCTCGCGCCGCTGGATAGCCGCGGTCTCGTACGTCCGGTCGAGGAGGCGCGGCGAGCTGGTGTGCCGACGGTGATCATCGACTCCGGGCTCGAGACGGACTCGATCGTCAGCTTCGTCGCGACGGACAATAGCAAAGGCGGAGCACTCGCCGCCGACCGGCTCGGAGAGCTGCTCGGCGGGAAGGGAAAAGCGCTGTTGCTCCGCTATGCAGAAGGGTCAGCGAGCACCGAGGAACGCGAAAAGGGGTTTCTGGAGGAGCTGCACACAAAGTATCCGCAGATTCAGCTCGTCTCGGCCGACCAATACGCAGGCCCCACGCGCGAAACGGCGAAACGCGCAAGTGAGAATGTGCTCAATCGCTTTGGCGGCGACATTCAAGGGATCTTCACCGTCAATGAATCGTCGACGATCGGGATGCTGCTCGCGCTGCAGGACATCAACAAGGCGGGCCAAATCCACTTCATTGGATTCGATCCGAGCCCAATACTCATCACCGCGATGCGCGCGCATCAGCTCGATGGCCTCGTGGTACAAGATCCGATGAAGATGGGCTATCTCGGCGTCAAGACGATGGTCGATCATTTGCGGGGGAAGCCAGTCTCGCGACGCATCGATACCGGCGTCACACTCGTGACGCCGGCCAATCTCGACTCGGCGCGCGTGAAGGAGCTCATCACGCCGCCAGTCACGCAGTATCTCGCCGGCCGATGACGATCGACGGTTTCGCGTCGACTGGCGGCGCGACGCTCGATCAGCCGCGGCTTCAAATCAGCGGCGTCGCGAAGCGCTTCGGCGCGACCGTCGCGCTCGATGGCGTTGACCTCGTGGTGAGTGCAGGAGAAGTGCACGCGCTGATCGGCGAGAACGGCGCGGGAAAGAGCACCCTCATGAATGTGCTGGCTGGCGCGGTTCAGCCCGAACGCGGCGAGATGCGACTGGACGGACAGCCGTACGTCCCCGCTTCGCCACTCGATGCCAAACGACGTGGGATCGCTCTGATCCACCAGGAACTTTCGCTCTGCCCTCATCTTTCCGTCGCTGAGAACATTTTGCTCGGGATCGAACCGTCTCGATTTGGACGCGTCGATTTCGCTACATCGCGCCGATGTGCAGGGGCCCTGCTCGATGAATTCGGCCACGCGGAGATTCGCCCCGATGAGATCGTAGGTCGGCTCTCCCTGGCGGCGCGGCAGGTCGTCGAGATCTGTCGCGCCCTTGCGGCGAACGCTCGCATCGTCTTGATGGACGAGCCGACCAGCAGCTTCCAGCGTGAGGACACGGAGCGCGTGTTCGCGCTCGTGCGTCGCCTGGCTAGTCGCGGGATTAGCGTTGTCTATATCAGTCACTTCCTGGAGGAAGTGCGAGAGGTTGCCGATCGATACACCGTGCTGCGCGACGGGCGGAGCGTCGATACGGGGCGCATAACGAGCGTCACGAATGAGCGACTCATTGCGCAGATGGTTGGCCGGTCTGTTGCCGGACTCTTTCCACAGCGATCTCACGCCGCTTCCCGTAGCGGCGAGATCGTGCTTCGCGTTCGCGAGCTCGCGGCGCCTGGTGTCGATCGCGTCAGCTTCGATTTGCGGCGCGGCGAGATCCTTGGAATCGCCGGATTGATCGGCTCCGGCCGGAGTGAGCTGATCCGAGCGCTCTTCGGGCTCGAGCAGGCATGGTCGGGCGAGATTCTGGTTGGCGGCCGAGGTGTTCAATTGCGCCACGGCAGCACCGCTCGCCGGCTTGCCGCTGGTTTCGGTTACTTGAGCGAAGATCGAAAGGGCGAGGGGCTCGCGCTGCCGCTCTCCGTCGCTGACAATCTCACGTTGACGCGGCTTTCGGCGTGCGGTAATCGCTGGGGGTGGCTCGATCTGCGGCGCCAGCGGGAGCGCTCTCAATCCTGGATCGACAATCTCCGCATTCGTGCCCGTGCGCCACAACAGCCGGTTCGCACGCTCTCGGGCGGCAATCAGCAAAAGGTCGCGTTAGGCAGGTTGTTGCATCAGGATGCCGCAATTCTTCTACTCGATGAGCCCACGCGTGGGATCGACATTGCCAGCAAGGAGCAGGTTTATCGGATCGTCACCAGTGCGGCCAACGAAGGCAAAGCGGTTCTGATGGTCAGCTCGTACCTGCCGGAGCTCTTTGGCATGTGCGACTCGCTGGCGGTGATGCGGCGCGGCCGACTCTCCGAGTCACGCCCGGTGAGCGCATGGACGCCGGAAAGCGTGCTCGCTGCGGCCATCGGCGACGAGGACACTTCTCCGAGCTTGACGAGATCTTAATGCACACCGGTCGCTCAGCGCTGCCATGCGGCACGAGTCTTTCGCGAGCGAGGCTACCCAACCGCAGAGATCGGGCATGATGCAGCACGAGCGCAGAACGCCAACCGAATGACTCGACATCGTCGCACGACGATCGAATCCGGCCGTCGAGTCGTGGAGTCGCCGGTGGAACATGATCCACTCTCGCCGGCAACTCCTGACGCGGGTGACCGCCTCCGGCGCCGGACTGAGGACAGTTTTTCGCGGGAGAGGCGCGAAGGGCCGTCGCGACTTTCGACCTGGGGTGGCCGGCGTGTTCTGATCACGGGCATCGCCTGGATCGCTGTCGTGACCGCCCTCATTGGTGTTGGTGCGGTCATCAGTATCGTGCGTGATCATAACGCCGGCGACGTCCGTGAGCTCAT
>JANWKK010000031.1 GCA_025451425.1 Gemmatimonadaceae bacterium | reverse complement strand
GTACGCCTTCCGTTCCGCGCACCGGACGACACGCTCAACGCGCCACCGTTGAATCGCGCGCGCGCGTTGAGAATCACGATGCTTTCGGGGGCCGGTCTCCCCGATTCGGCGTTCAGTCAGGTGGCTCTCGATCGCCTCCGTCTGAGTGGTGCGCCGTGGCTCAAGCGCAATGACGCGCCGGTTCGCGGAATCGCTGGCGAACAGCCGAGTCTCGGCTTCGTCACCGTCGGTACTGTCGGTACTGAAGATCGAGGCGTTTCGAGCGGCATCAACTATGACTCACCGCCAGGCGTCGGCAACCTGCCCGATCTCAAGTCCACTCCGATCACGGCATCGCGCGTCCTCATCAACGAGCACTCGCTCCGCATTGTGTCCGGCGGGCTGAACACATTCGATCGCGCGGAGGCCTACTTCAGATTCCCCGAAGGGCAAAAGAACTTCCTGGGCTACAAGGAACTGCGCTTATGGGCCCGCGGCGTGAGTGCTGGCTGGGGCGACAACGCTGAGTTGCAATTCTACGTCAAACTCGGCCACGACGGCACGAATTTCTACATGTACCATACCACGCTTCCCGTCAGTGGCAGCGGTCCCTCGGCATGGGCGCCCGAAATTCGAGTGAATTTCAGTAAACTCATCGCGTTGCGTGCACAGATACAGAACGCATATCTTCGTGGACTTCGAAGAAATACATGTACCGGTGCCGACTCGGTGCTGATCGCCAATACTCCAATCCAGGCGACGACGGCAACCAGCGCGGTGTATGCCGCGTGTTCTGATGGCTACATGGTTTACACAACGGATCCAGGTGTAAACCCGCCCAACCTGGCAGCGATTCAGGAAATAGCGGTGGGAATGATGCGCGTTCCAGGAACTGACGCCGCAAGCCCGATCTCGCCGACCGATACACTTGAACTCTGGGTTGACGACATCAGACTCGGCGGCGTCGTGGATGCGGCCGGTTTTGCCGGCCAGGTTGCGCTCGGCGTTACAGCGAGCGACTTCGCCGACGTGCGACTCAACGTGACGCGCCGCGATCCGAATTTCAGGCAGCTCGGTGACCAACCTACGTACGAGACTGAAAACAGCATGGACGTCAGCGCAGCGTTCAGGCTGGAGAAGCTCCTCCCGCGTTCTGTCGGGTACTCGATCCCGGTAACGATCAACGACAGCGGTACGTCGAGCGATCCAACGTATCTGACGCAATCCGACATCGATGCGAGTGCCGTACAGGGGCTGCGAACGCCGAGAAGTGCCGCTACGTCGATCACATTCGGCGCGAAACGCGCAACTCCCGTGAAGGGAGGGACACTTGCGCCCGTGCTCGACAACCTGAGTCTGCAGGGATCATTCACGTCTGCTGCTGCAAGGAGCGAGTACGAGGACGGTCACGCCCATGACCTGCGTGTCGGTCTGGAATACAATCTGATCCGCGCCATCGCGCCATCCCTCGCCACGATCCTGCCCACGGAAGTCTACCTTACGTCGACATACGAGAACGGCAACGATCGCCGATTCACCTATCTCAAGCCGGCCGATGCGATCGACGACACGGCGCGAATCGTAAGTGGCATAACGAACACGATTCGCAATGGCGGCGCGATTGCATTCCATCCGCTTCGGAATGCGACCATTCGGTTCAATCTTTCGTCGCTCCGGGATCTGCGGTCGTACGCAGAGTTTCCGACTCTCGGCCTCGTTGACGCCAGCGAACGAAACCGCCTTGCCGGTTTTGACACCGGGCTCGAACGCGAGCGCACTGTTGGTACGCAGTTGAACTACAGCATTTCACCGTTGCCGTGGTTCAGGGCGCGTTTCAATAGCAGCTCCAACTACAACATGCTGCACGACCCCAACACCCTCGACTTCGTTCGCGCTGCCGATTCGCTCGGCGCATTCCGAATTCCACGCCAGATCGGCAATACGCAGAACGCGAACCTCGGCTTCACCGGCGACGTTCGTGCGCTCGCGGAAGCAATTCCGCTCGCGAGTGGAATCAGGACGTTCGTGAGAGCCTTCCAGCCACTCGATGTATCGCTCGACCGCGATGTCCTCACGGCATACAGCGGCGCAGCACAGGCCGCTCCGCTGATGTATCAACTCGGATTTGGCGATATTGCCCAGTTTCGCCACATCGGTGGCGAACAGGCGACCACCGCTGGACTCAACAATCAACTGTCGGTATCGCAGACGATCAACCTGCCGTTCGGAGCAACGCTGACCAATCATTTGCAGCGCATCAGTATGCGCAACTGGACCCTGCGTTCGGACAATACAGAGGACGTCGGCGACGTAACGCAACTCGTCTTCCCGGACGTCGCACTTCGCTGGACCACCCACACAACCGACTCCACGGCTTTGATCAAGGCATTCACCGCCAGCGCCCGAGTCGCCGGGACACGCCAGGTGCTAACGGCGCCCGGTGAGTTCTCCGTCGATGACGGCGGCAACGGTGAAACTCGAATCCGGAGCTACCCCGTGTCGTTCAGCGCGATCTGGGCCGGCTCTCATCCGCTCACCACGTCGTTCGGTGCGAACCTCGTCCAGCGACTGGACGATCGCCCGGGTGTGAGAGGAAGCGGCAACGCGCTCGATTTCAACGCAGACATCTCCCGTGCATTTGCGCTACCACCGCAATGGCACCCGCACAGCGACCTGCGAACGCGCGTCTCATTCCAGAACAGCCGCGGCCAAAGCTACGTGATCAACCCGCTCGTCATCCTGGGCAGGAGCCGCCTGACCGACAATGGACGCCGATCGGCATCATTCACCGCCGACACGGACGTCTCAGATACTATGACGTCGAGCTTCGTCATATCTCGTGTTGCGAGCTTCGACAACAACCTGAGCAGGGAATTCACGCAGACCGTACTCAGCGCCATCCTCCGCCTGCAATTTTATTCCGGTGAGATGCACTGAGGGCCGTTCCCGTCCTTCCCGCGAAAGCGGGAATCCATGTTAACCGTCTCAACCATCATATGAAACGATCGCTGCTTCTTCTTGCAATACTTCCCGTAACCGCGTGCGGCCACAAATCGGCGACGGGATTTGACGGCCAGGCCGCCTACAATTATGCCGCGACTCAGGTGTCGTTTGGCCCGAGAATTCCCGGCTCAGCCGGCTGGCAAAAGGCCGGCGACTGGATCGTCGCGCAAATGCGAACGCGCGCCGATACGGTCATCGAACAACGCTGGATGCACAAGCTCGCAAACGGCGACAGCATCCCCATGCGCAACATCCTCGCACGATTCCGCCCGACTGCTACCGATCGGGTGCTCTATCTCACACACTGGGATACCAGACCGGTGGCGGACAACGATCCCAATCCCGCCAATCGTACCAAGCCGATACTCGGCGCGAACGATGGTGCATCCGGCGTCGGGCTGTTTGTCGCGCTTGGCGATCTTCTCAAGAAGACGCCGCCAAACGTCGGCGTCGACCTGCTCTTCGTCGACGGTGAGGATTACGGAACGTTCGGACCGCCTGACGTCGATGTGCTCATCGGGTCGACCTACTTCGCCTCGCATCTGCCATCACCGGCCTATCAACCGATATTCGGCGTTCTGTTCGACATGATCGGCGACAAGCAACTCGACATCTATCAGGAACAGAATTCCGTTGCCCGCGCACCGGAAGTCGTATCGCGCGTCTGGAATACCGCAGCCGATCTTGGTTACTCGCAGTACTTCATTCCCGAGCCCAAGTACGCCGTCACCGATGACCACATTCCCCTCCTGCAGGCCGGCCTGCGTGTGATCGACGTGATCGACATCGATTACGAATCACCGTCCGAGAACTACCACCACACGCTGGCCGATACCATGGACAAAATCTCCGCCAAGTCGCTCGGAATCGTCGGCGACGTCGCCGCTGCGCTGGTTACGAATCGGCCATAGGGCGGGGATGATGACGGCCCGCCAGCGCGCGAACGTCATTCCCGCGAAAGCGGGAATCCATGGTGAATTTCGGGTGGCGAACGGATGCGTTCGACGCGACGTCGGCGGCAGTTCCCAGTCGTCATTTGATGCGACGCGACGAGACTTGCTCTCTCGCGTCGCGTTGTCTTGTCGGATGTTGCCAGCATGGCCACTCCCGCCGAACGAAAAGCGCTCCTCTTTTTCGGACTTGTTGCAATGCTCGGTGCTGGCGTCAGAGTATGGCGATCGAGCACAAAGGCGACAAAACAGTCCGATTTCGGGAGCTACGTCACCGACTCAGCCAACCCAGGCGGAAAACGCGTCGGCAAGTCCGCCTCCGGATCTCGAACGCTTGTCCGAAAAGCCACTACGGCTTCAAGATCAGGTCAGATCAACCGAGACTCGAACGCTATAGTCGACCTGGATCGTGCCACGGTAGCTGAGATCGATGCACTTGGATTGCTGCCAAAGGGTATGGGTCGTCTTATCGTTGCAGATCGAGACTCGTTTGGCCCATTCGGATCGTTGAATGAGTTGCGACGCGTTCCATTCCTCACCGTAAGTACCTTGAGAAAACTGGCACCCCGAGTGACATTCTCCCGCGTTCCACGACCCAGGAACACCGTGATCGACCCGCGCGCGGTTCCGCCAGGTACGACGCGATGACGACGACAGTCGCGCCCGTCGCGCAGAGCAGCGAACGCATTGGCGATCTGCTCGTATCCGAGGGCCTCATCTCCCGTGAACAGCTCGCGCAAGCACTTCAGGAACAGCGCAGCAATGGCGGTCGTCTTGGTTATACCCTTGTAAAGCTCGGGATCATCGAGGAGTTGGCGCTCACGCGTTTGCTCGCCCGTCAGTACAAGATCCCGGCAGTCGACCTCACCAAATCAGATATAGATCCGGCGCTTGTCCGGCTGATCCCCGCCGAGATTGCGGTGCATCATCTGGTGCTCCCGCTCAAGCGCGAGGGTCGTGTGCTGTACGTCGCGATGGCCGATCCGACGAACATTCGCGTCATCGACGACCTCAAGTTCCGCACACGTTCCGACATCTACCCCGTCATCGCAGGCGAATACACACTGCGCACGATGATAGAGCGCGTGTATCCCGAAGGTGCAGTGCCGGACCTCGGGATGGAAAATCTTCTCGACGACATCGATTTCGGTGCCGACGAAGACGTCGAGATGGTGGAGGAAGAGCAGGAGGAGATGACCGCAGCGGCGCTCACCGTCGCCGTCAACGAGGCGCCCGTCGTCAAACTCATCAACGCCATCCTCACTGACGCGCTTCACAAGGGTGCGTCCGACGTTCATTTCGAGTGCTTCGAGAAAGAGCTGCGCGTTCGTTACCGCGTCGATGGCGTGCTGCGCGAGGTCATGAAGCCGCCGTTCAAGATGCGACCGGCACTCATCTCGCGTTTCAAGATCATGGCCGGCCTGAACATCGCCGAGCGCCGCGTCCCGCAGGATGGCCGTATCAAGCTCAAGATCGGTCGCAAGGTGATCGATTTCCGCGTGTCGACACTTCCTACGCTGTTCGGTGAAAAGGTCGTTTTACGTATTCTCGACAAGGGAAACCTTACCCTCGATCTCGAAACATTCGGAATCGAGCCGCGCGCCGAGCGTGAATTGATGGAGGCGGTGCAGAATCCGTACGGACTGGTGCTCGTGACCGGACCTACTGGGTCGGGCAAGACTACCACTCTCTACTCCGCCCTCTCGAAGGTGAATACGGTCGACGTGAACATCATGACAGCCGAGGATCCCGTCGAGTACAATCTCTACGGAATAAATCAGGTGCAGGTGCGCACCGAGATCGGGATGAGTTTCGCGGCCGCGCTGAAGGCATTCCTTCGACAGGATCCGAACATCATCATGGTCGGTGAGGTTCGAGATCTCGAAACGGGCAGCATCGCGATCAAGGCAGCGCTCACCGGCCACCTGGTCATGAGCACGCTGCACACCAACTCCGCACCGGAAACAGTTACCCGTCTGCTCGACATGGGTCTGGAGCCTTTCAACGTCGCCAGTGCACTGAATCTGATCCTTGCACAGCGACTCGTGCGCCGAATCTGTCCCAACTGCACCACGCGGTACGTCCCGGACGATCTCGAGTTGACCGGTGCCAAGGTCAAGGCGACCACGACGTTGCGTGAGCTACGCTTCACCGAGATGTCGTTGAACGACGCGCGGGCTCGCGCAACACCAGAGGCTCTCCCGCACCTCAAGGGACTCTCGCTCGATACTACGATCGGCGAGTTGCCATTCTTCAAGGGCAAGGGCTGTGACATGTGCGCCGGCACCGGCCTCAAGGGTCGACAGGGCCTCTACGAGGTCATGTTTGTGACTCAGGAGCTCCGCAAGATCATCATGAAGAACGGCGACGCCGACGACATTCGCGAGCTCGCAATCAGGGAAGGGATGTTGACCCTCCGCATGGATGGCTGGCTCAAGGTCCTGAAGGGAATCACGACACTTGAACAAGTGATCCGTGAGACCACAGCGTGACGCAACGACTATACATGGCGTCCTTCCAGATGCCGCCGCCCGGCGTTCTGGGCAACGCACTCAAACGCAAGATCACATGACCGCATCGGCTTCCAGCGCTAATTCGACCGCCCCGTCCGCGCCACCGGCTCCACAGCCCGGTCGCGCCGCTGCATCGCATGCGGCCGTCGGTGGAGTGCCACACCCAGCGCCGGCGCACGCTCCGGACCTCAGCCTTCGTGCTCTGCTCGAGGAAATGATCGAGCGCGGTGCATCGGACCTGCACATCGTGTGCAATACTCGTCCCAAGCTACGTATCAACGGCGACATTACCGACTCGCACTATCCGCTCGCACTCACGCCGAAGGAAACACTCCAGCTGGCGTATTCGGTTCTTACTGATCAGCAGAAGAAGCGATTCGAGATCGACGACGAGCTGGATTTTTCGTTTGGGCTCGCGAGTCTCGCGCGCTTTCGCGGCAACGTGTTCAAGCAGCGTGGCTCAGTGTCGATCGTGTTCCGTCAGATCCCGTTCTCTGTCCGCACCTTCGATGACCTGAAACTTCCTGCGGCTGTCGCAAAGATGGCGGAGCGCCCTCGCGGGCTCGTTCTGGTAACCGGCCCAACCGGCTCGGGAAAGTCGACGACCCTTGCGGCGATGATCGACAGGATCAACCGCGAGCGCCACGGCCACATCATCACTGTCGAAGATCCGATCGAATTCATCCACCGTCACGAAGGTTGCATCGTCAACCAGCGGGAAGTCGGAACCGACACCAAGTCATTCGCGACCGCGCTCAAGTACGCGCTGCGCGAAGATCCTGACGTCATACTCATCGGCGAGATGCGCGACCTCGAGACTATCCAGGCGGCGCTCACCATTGCTGAAACAGGTCACCTTGCCTTCGCGACGCTGCACACAAATTCAGCGGCCGAGGCAATCAACCGAATCATCGACGTCTTCCCGAGTCACCAGCAGCCACAGGTGCGCGCGCAGCTCGCATTCGTTCTCGAGGGCATCGTGAGCCAGACGCTCGTGCAGCGAGTCGGCGGCAAGACACGCGCGATGGCGGCGGAAGTCCTCGTGATGAACCAGGCCGTCCGCGCGCTGATTCGGGACGACAAGGTGCACCAGATCTACTCAACGATGCAGTCCGGCAAGAAATACGGAATGCAGACGCTCAATGACTCGCTTTACGCGCTCTACATGGCGCGCGAAGTGTCCGCGGAAGAATGCCTTCGCGTCAGCGGCGACCCTGCGGAATTCATGCGCATGACTGGCGTTAATGCAGACGGTGAACCGAGCAAGGACGGACCGACACGCGGCACGGCACAGACGCCTTACTCTACAAGTGGGGGCAAGAGGTAGCGCATGCCAACATTCGCATATACCGCTCGCGCGTCTGGCGGCGAGCTCAAGTCAGCGACGATCGACGCGGCGTCGAAGGACGACGTCATCGCGCAGCTGCGCCGACAGCGCCTTACGCTCGTCAAAATCGAGGACGAGTCGAAGAAGAAGCGCAAACGGCTCGGACGCATCAAGACGCGCGACATCGTCATTTTCACGCGTCAGTTTTCCACCATGATCAACTCCGGCCTGCCTCTCGTGCAGGCATTGGACATTCTATCCAAGCAGACCGATAACCCGTCGCTCGCGTCAGTGACGCGCGAGGTGGTGTTCGACGTCGAGAGTGGCCATACGCTCGCCGATGCGCTGCGGAAACATCCCAAGGCCTTCAGCGAATTGTATGTGAACATGGTGGCGGCCGGTGAGGCCGGTGGTATTCTCGACACCATCCTCATGCGTCTCGCGACATTCATGGAAAAGAACGACGCCCTGATTCGCAAGGTGAAGGGCGCGATGATCTACCCCGGCGTCATCATGTCGGTCGCGTTCATCGCCGTCACGACACTGCTCCTGTTCGTCATCCCGGTCTTCCAGAACCTGTTTGGCTCAGTAGGACTGGCGCTGCCGATGCCGACACGCATCGTCATCGGTGCATCGCAGTTGCTCAAGTCGTACTGGTGGCTGTTCGGCGCGGTGATCGCAGGTTCCGTGATGTTTCTGATGAAGTACTACACAACTCCGAACGGCAAACTGACCATCGACCGCCTGCTGCTGCGCTTCCCCATTCTGGGTGGCGTGCTCCGGAAGAGCGCGGTGTCGCGCTTCACGCGCACGCTCGGAACGTTGATCAGCTCCGGCGTGAGCATTCTTGACGGTCTCGAGATCACGGCAAAGACTGCCGGCAACCGCGTAAGTCAGGACGCGATCCTGGCCAGCCGCGCGAGCATCGCCGGCGGTGACACGATCGCGCAGCCACTCGCCAAGAGCAAGGTCTTCCCGCCGATGGTGATCTCGATGATATCAGTCGGTGAGCAGACGGGTGGACTTGACGAGATGTTGTCCAAGATCGCCGACTTCTACGATGAGGAAGTTGACGCAGCGGTTACGGGACTGCTCGCGGCGTTGGAGCCGATCATGATCGTGTTCCTGGGAGTCATCGTCGGCGGAATGGTGGTGGCGATGTACTTGCCGATATTCGATATGATCAACGCGGTGCACTAGAGGACCTGCCTTGTCTACTGCCGATATCGGAGCAATATCGTAAATTCGGTCTCCATCTAGCGTAGTCTCTCGCAGGTTATTGGTCTAAATCGATTTATGAACGGGCCGGCCCCCGACTGGGGGGCCGGCCTTCGTCGTCTACGGTGTCTACGATGCGGGACGATAGCTTTACTGCCGCGAGAGAATTGCTCGATGCAATCGCTGCACAATCGATTATCGGTAAGCTTCCGCGCCTCAACCAGCAATAACTCGGAAAGGGCTGGT
>JANWKK010000030.1 GCA_025451425.1 Gemmatimonadaceae bacterium | reverse complement strand
CGGTACGGGACGAGGGCGACGCAACCACTTGTCGGAGGACGACCGCGGAGTCTACGTCGACCACGCGATCCACCCATCAGCAGAAGCTGTGCAGGACTGAGCGATCAAGCGAAGTCGTTGGCATGACGGTAGATGCATACTGTACCGCAGAAATCTGCAGCTGGAATCTGCCGCGGCCGCGCTACAACCCGTCGACAATGTGACGCACACGCCAGGGCCGATCTGCTCGATGAGGCGTTCGCTCGACGGCTTGTCGGTGAAGTTGATGGCGGAGCCGACTCACCTCGGAGGGTACATGTCGGAGTTCAGGCCGCCATGTGTGCGAGTTGTTTTTCCGCGACGAAACGCGAGATGGCTGCGAGCGTTCCGAAGTTCTCTTCCGTTATATCCGCTTCGTCTATTCCGACGCCGAATTCCTGACGAAGGAAGGCGACCAGTTCCAGCACTCCACTGAAGTCGATGATGCCATGTCCGGGGAGCGAATCCGTGTCTGAGAACTCGTATCCCTCCCTCATGTAGAGGAAGTTTTCCGTTACGTATTCACGCACACGGGCTGCGATCTCCTGCTCTGTCATAGGCGCGAAGTTTGGTCCCGACGTGGATTGGGAACGGACCCGAGGTGGACTAGATGGACGCAAAAAGCGAGGGGGGGACGCTGGCATGGCGAGTCCCCAGTCGGCCCTTCTCGAGAAATGCATGATGCCACAACTGCGTCGACAGAATCGCGACGAGCGCCTGACTCTCACCAACACTGGTTACGCGGCCGGCAACACAGCGGCGCACCAAACCAGCCACAGAAGTAACGTCGAAGATTCCTGCCTGTCGAATCGCCTCGGGGCTGAGCAACTCCCGCACATAGTCGCTCGATGAATCACCGAAGAACGCCGAGGCATCCGGCGATCGGTACCTATCTCTGCGATCGTTGACCACAAACGGTAAGAACTGGCTCGCCCATCGACGAAGAATCTCTTTTTCGCGAAGTCCGAGCAATTTGCTCCGTGACGGCAGGGAAGCAGCGAATTCGAAGAGACGATGATCGAGGAACGGGAACCGACCTTCGACTCCATGCGCCTTCGCCACTCGATCCCCGACCGAACTGAGGAGATACGACGGAAGCTGCGTCGTCAGCTCGACGTAGGACGCGCGATTTTCCGGCGACCAGCTGCCGAAAGACTGCGGTAGTGATTGACGCAATTCCGCCAGGGGATCGCTGCCTGCCAACGCGAGTCGGATCTCCGGCGAGTAAAAGTCCTTTATGCGCGCCGCGAGCAGAAAGCGCGGAATGTGTGAGAACAGCGCGTCCTCGGGAGTGCTGGCGTTCAGAAAGAACCGTCTCCAGAAGTCTCCGGCTTGCGCCGTAAGTGCAAGATCGGGATAGAGCCGATCGAACAGCTTTGCTCTGACCCGAGATTCCGGCTGTCGCAGACAGAAGAGCCGAATGATCGTCTCTTTGAAGAGATCGTAGCCGAGAAACAGCTCGTTCGATCCTTCTTCAGCCAGGACAACCTTGACTTCAGCGTCGCGCGCAGCACGCGCGAGCAGATATCGCGTCGCTGGCTTCGTGCGAAGCAACGGCGTCTCTGCGTGCCAGATTACATCTGGAAAGACCGCCACTATATCGCTCGCAGCGATCTGCACTACGCCATGACGGGTCGAAACCAGATTGGCAGTACGCAATTGCTGATTGCGCTCATCGCGCGGATCGTCTGACGTCACCGAGAACGTGCGCAACGGATGCGAGTCGACCCGCGCTGCGAGCGCACAAGTGATCGACGAATCGAGTCCGCCGCTCAGGTACCCTGCAACCGGAGTATCCGCAGGCATCCGCAGCGCGACGGAGCTCTTCATCAAGTGATCCAGCGTCTCGAGCGCGCCGGCCGGTTCCGTTGACGCTTCGTGATAAAGAGGGTCAAAGTAGCGCCGCCTGCGTAGCCGGCCTCCAGACCACGTACAGCACGAACCCGGCTCGAGCTGTTCGACGTGGCGGAAGACGGTTCTCGGCGCACGAGCTGCGCATAGGCTGAACACTTCGTCGAGACCCTGGAGGTCAAGCTCTGCTCTCAGTTCGCCCGATGCGAGTAGAGCCTTCACCTCCGACGCGAAATGCAAGTCGCCGTTTATGAGTGAAATGAAGAGCGGACGCACTCCGAAACGATCGCGGGCGAGGAAGAGCAGTTCATTGCGCCGATCGTACAGTGCGAAGGCAAAGTCGCCATTGAGGCGATTGAGCATGGCTTCTCCCCACCGCTCGTATGCCTGTACGAACAACTCCGCGTCGCTGCCGGTGCGGAAACGATATCCTGCCGACTCGAGCTCGCCTCGAAGCTCACGCCGATTGAAGATGGCTCCATCGAGCGCGATGATGATTCTGTTATCAACGGTCGAAAAGGGCTGCGCTCCACCTTCGAGGTCGACTCTCAGACTGACGTGCGCCAGACCGACCCGCTCCCCGCAGTAGATATTCGAGTCGTCTGGGCCGCGATGTCGAATCGCGTCCGCCATTCTCCAGAGGACGTCCTGATGGATAGGACGCGACGAGCGCCTCGCAATTCCGGCAAATCCGCTCATCCTACGTGTCCTTCTGGTGCCTGCGTGTTTGTGCCAACAGCGTGAGTCCGAGGCACGGTCATCAAGGTCACCAAGATCGCCGGGAGTGGAAAGCCAGAGTGCTTCGAGTCCCTCGACGTGGATGCAAACCGGAAGCCCTGTCGCCGCACGCGCATTTTTCTACGATCGAATTCAGAAGCCCTTCGTAATCAGGCGCTTACTAGAGTTCTCCCCGCTCGACCGGTTCGCAGCATAGATATTCTCGGCGAGCGATTCTGTTGCTGCGGTGCGACAGCGCCACAAGAAGTGGCGCAACGATTGGCTCAGGTTAGGCAGAGTGCAGCGGTGCTCACACATTCAGCAAAACGGACAGCGCGAACTCATGTCTCCCCTGACACGGTCCGTCGAGTCGGTTCCCAAATTGGACTGCGTTGACGCCGTAGCACCTTCACCCATGCGAGCACGCCTGCGAGCACGGAGGCGAGCGCAAAGCCTGCCACCGCGGCGATGCGACTCACTTGCTCGGCGCGTTGTGCACGATACCAGGCCAAGGTGCCAGCTACGAAGCCAGCCAATGTGGTCGCCGCGAGGAGCATCCCAATGCGCGAGCCGCTCGCGATCATCGCAACACCCGCGAGTGCCAACGGCAAAAACAGGTAAACCAGCCATCGGCAGAGTTTGTGGCTGATGAGCATCAGCGCAAATGCACCGTATCGAAATGGGTTCATCATTCGACGCCAATGCCAAAGCGTCTCGAGCCCACGAGCCATCGTGCGAATCTTTCGTCGGAATTCGGCGCGCAACGCGCCAGCACGAGGCACGAAACAGATCGCATCGTCCACGGAAACTGCGCGCAGTCCGTTCGCGCGCGCCATCAGAGCCGAGGCAAAGTCGCGGCTCAAGTCCTCGGGAAAGTTGGAGTCGTAGATGCGAGCGCGTATTCCATAGAAGCACCCGCTGGCGCCGACGATGGAGCCGATGCGCGTCTCCAGACTCCGAAGCCACATTTCATAGCCGACGTACTGCGACTCTGCGCGAGTGCCTTGCTCGTCGTTTGTTCCGACACTGACGTCTCGACCCGACGCAACGCCGACGGTCTGATCAGCGAATGCGCCGACCAGCGCCTTCAGCGCCGAAGGGGGCATTCGCACGGTTGCGTCGCTATTGACGATGATACTTCCGCGGGCGGCGGCGGCGGCGGCGTTTTCTGCGGCCGTCTTGCCGCGGCGCACCGGCAGACGCAGCAACTCGACGCCACTACTCACGTAACTCGCGACGATCTCCTCCGTCGAGTCGGTCGACGCATCCGAGATGACGAGAATCTGTAGTCTGTCCTTGGGATAATCGAGGCGAAGCAGATCGTCGAGCTTGCGACGCAGATTGAGCTCTTCGTTGTATACCGGGAGTGTTAGTGTCACGGTCGGCCACTCGGAACAGCCCGCTGGCAGCCGGTGTTTTACGCTCCGGCTGATCATCCAGATCGCGGCCGGATAGATCGCGTACGCGTAGACGAATAGGCAAACGGGCACGAGCACGAGCACTAGTGCGAGCATCATCATCCGAGTCGCCTCTCGGCCTCCTGTCGCGCACGCGTGTAGATCCCCTCATAATTCGCGACCCAGTCGCCGACGCCGTAGTGCGTCTCGAGCCGTTGTCGTGCTGCGCGTGCTGCTGTTCGCGCGCTCTCGCGGTTGTCGTAGACGAAGCGGATTGCTGACGCCAATTCGGAAGGTTCCTCTGGCCGCACCAGAAACGCGGCGCCGGGCGGAAGCACATCGGCGACCCCGCCGACGCGCGTCGCAACAATTGGGACGCCGGCGGCCATCGCTTCCAAGACAACCATCGGCGTCCCTTCGGTACGACTGCTCAAAATGAACGCGTCGAAAGCGGCAAGGAATCGTGAGGCGTTCGGGACCCGCCCGAGCCAGGATACGCGTGACGCGACTCCGAGCCGAACTGCGCGACTCTTCAGGACCTGCAATTCGGCACCATCGCCTACGAACGCGACATGAACCGACTGCGGGACGTTTGCGTCTGTTAGCGCATCCAGGAGTACGTCCGCACCCTTCTCCTTCGACATGCGCCCGACCCAGCCAGCGACAAATGAGTCAACTGGGATGCCAAGCGCCGCACGCGCTGCAGCCCGCGTCACCAGTGCGGGCGGGTGGAACGCGTTAGGCAACACATGGAGGCATTCCGATCGCACGGCCCGGCCGAGCTCGCGTCCGAGTTCCGCGGATACCGCTACCACACCATCGAACCGGCGAAACGCACGCCGCTGCAGCCACTCGTAAACTCGGTTCCTGATGCCACCGCCAGTGTAGCCGTGGACCGTCGTGACGATCGGGACGGTCCGTCGGAGATACATCGCGTCGACGACGTCAGCGCGATAGCCGTGGCTATGCACTACGTCCGGTGAGATCGCCTGACAGATCTCCGCGATGGCTCGGCGCTCCCGAAGGTAGGCACGGCCCGTCACCAGAATTCGGTGCGTTTCGATCGAGTCAGCGCGAAGTGAGCCGACGAACGATGTCGCCACGTCCGGGGAGTGGACAATTGCCGCCACGGCTACTTTTGCACCGTGGCGTTTTTGCGCGCGCGCAAGCGAACATACGACCGTCTCCGCACCGCCAATGTCGTCGGGCTGTATCAGGTGCAGTACACTGCTCAGAGCTCCGGTTGCGCGACGTGAGACCACTGCGGGTTCGGTCGCTGTGGCGAGGCTGTGAGCCTGTTGCATCTCGCGAAGGGACATGATGCGCATCACACGCTCGAGCTCTTTGGGACAGCTAGATCGAAGTTGCGTACATTCTCACTGACGTGCACAACCGACGATGACGCCGCGCAACCGGCCAACCAGAGCCGAAGGCCGACGAAATCGGATTGACGAACCTTGAAATGCGTTGGGAGCGTGAAGAGCGATCGCGTGAGCTCATCGGCGCCTGTGGTGGCGGGCTGACTCGCAAAAAGCTGGGACCTCAATTCAGGCTGCTCGCGCAAGGTTCGTGGATACGCGCGCATCACGCCGAGCCGCGGAGCTTCGCTTCGCGCTCCTGATGAGTCGAGTACAGCGAAGCGGAGGTAACCGGACGTCCCGCCATCGATCGACCGAATCGGACTCACCGATCCGACCTCGGTAGCCATCCGATTCAGAATTTCGGCCCTGAGCGTTCGCACGCGGCGTTCGCTCGCCTCGTTTGCGAGGGACGAGGTCGCGAGAGTCGCCGCGGCATGGGAGAGGCTGCGCGGTTCATGTGCTGCCCGGTACACCATCTCTCCGAGATGGAGCCAGGGGAGCGACGCTGGGACGGCATAGATTGTCGGCCTCCCAAGCGCCCACTGTGCCGTCGCCGCGATGACGTCGCCCAGGCCCCGGCGTGAGCCTAACGACAACGTCGAGGGCATTCGCTCGACCAACTCGGCCGATCGGACCAGCAGGGCACCACCGCGGCCGCCAAAGAGTCCCTTGCCGCGACCGAAGCTCAACACGGATACGTCGCCCAACGAGCCAAGCTTCGCGCCATCGAGCGTTCCGCCAGCAGCCTGCGCGGCATCCTCGAGAACAGGAATATTCCACGCGGCGGCTAGCGCACGCACGCCGTTGATGTCGGCCGGGTAGCCGTAATAGTGTGCAACCAGAATCGCGTCGACGCCCTGAGTGAGTGTTCCGAGCACAGAGTCGAGATCGGGTGACAGCGTCCGCGGATCGACATCGTACAGTCGTACCCTCAATCCCGCGTAGCGTACGGCACTGGTGATGTCGACACAGCCGTATCCTGGTAAAGCGACCGTGCCGTTCTTGCCGACGAGCAGGCGCAGCGCGAGCACCAGCGCCGACGTACCGCTGTCAGTGAGCACGCACCGCGTTGCACGGAACTCACGTTGCAAGTTCGTCGCGAATGCTTCAATCGGGATAGTACTCGGTGAAAAGAGCGACACCCCCGCTGTGATCAGCGAAGGTAGAGTGATGCGGGGAGCGACGGCGAGTTGGTGGCGAGGAATCACGGGATGTACCGGACGATGGACGGCCCGAGTTTCCGCGTCATCGAAACCGGCAGTCGTCGCCAGACACGTGTTGCGAGCGAGTAGCGCGCATCATCGGGCGAGGGCGTCCGCGCCGCGCCGTCACCATTTCCGCCGTATTCGTACCACCAGAGCTCCTCGCCGCGCCCTCCCCACTGCAGCTTGAATCGATGCGTGCCGCTGTCGGGGGTGCATCGGCCAAAGTTGAAGACCTTGGCGCCGTCGGCGATCGCGCGCTGCATGAGCGACCAGTAAACGAGCATGTTCGCGGCCAGTTGCTTGTGCGATCGCAGCGCCGATGCCCACGTGATCTCGAATTCATCACGCCACAGGAAGCCGCATCCGCAGGCGATTGGCTGATCGCCGAGATAGGCACACGCGAAACGAACATCGTTAGGAAATTCATCCGCGATGGCCCTGAAGAACGCGAGCGACTGTGCCGGCGTACCCAGATCGCGCATGTGCTCCGTGAACACCTCGTAAAAAGATTCGATCTGGTCGACGCCGAATCGAATCTCGACTCCCTCCTTTTGCGGTCGGCGTACCTGGCTGCGCACCTTCGCTGGGAGGCTGGCCCAGAGAGCATCCTCCGTCGAGGGCAGGTCGAGGACCACAGTGATCTTGCGATGCGAGACCGCCATTGTCGTCGGAAGCGGCGCCCGGCTCCGCAATTCGAGCAGTCGGACGCGATGCTGCCTGGCGAGTTGCGCGCTCGCGTCGACCAAAGCGCTAACGCCTTCGTCGCTGCCAATTGGGCCGCCGTAGTTCACGAACGGCATCGACACCAGGAAGTGGCCAAACAGCATACTGCGCATGCGAATGAGCGGGAGCACCGCAGCGAGGTGGCCCGATTCCTCGCGTGCCTCCAAATAGATGCACTCGTGGTTGAACACCCGTTCGACTACTGAGCGCCAGCCATACAAATGAAAATGCGTCCATTGCGACTGCGCGCGAACGAACTGATTCCATTCGCTCGCATCGCCGGAATATGTCGAAACGCGAAGCGTCATCGCATTAATGCACAGCACGGGTCGAGAAGATGAACCGCTGTCAGCGACGAGCCGGTTCACGACATTTCAGAAACGAGATTGCACGCCCATTCTGCACGTCGATGGCCATCGCGACTTCTCGAATTCTCGCTGGAGAATGTGCGCGCATCTTTGTGTCAGGCTGGCGTTTACCGGTCGCAATCAGTGGTCGCGAGACGGTCGTCGATTTGGCGCTGTGGCATTGGCGCCACACAATCCACTGCGCACGCGGGACAGCGCCCACATCGAACTTGAACAACGGACGGCTACCGCTGGCGCGGTACTGCGAAGATGTTATCCTCGCTGCTTCGATTTTGCGTTAACTCGCCGTTGGACCCATCGTGATCAATACGCGTGATCTGAGTTGTGAGGCGGTTGTCGTCGGAACAGGCTTGGGAGGTAGCTCCTTTGCTTACGGACTTTCTCGCCGCGGCTTTACCACCATTGTCGTCGACGAAGGCGAAACGATTCGGACCGAGAGCGCCGATCGCTCGCCGATCCACTACACCGCCTTCGGCGACAAGCCATACGTGGGGGGGCTGAGCAAATTCTACGGCGCGTCCATGTATCGTTTGCGGGAGCCGGACTTTGCGCCGACCGAAATGGAGGCCGGCGTTTCGCCCGGCTGGCCGATCTCCTACGCCGATCTCGAGCCGTTCTATGCCCAAGCAGAGCGCGTGTACAAAGTGCATGGCTCGAGCGAGAATGACCCGACCGAGCCGCCCCGTTCCAGCCCTTGGCCGTACGCGCCGATTCCACATCAAGGGCCCGTTCGAGAGCTGGTCGGACGCCTAACTAGTCTGGCGAACGTAGCGGTCTCCCACATTCCTCGATCGATCGATTACGATCCCAGCGGCGACGGCAGTTGCGTGCTCTGCCGGCATTGCGACGGGTACTTTTGTCCACGCGATGCCAAGATCGACGGTGAGATCGGTGCCCTACGACCGGCGATCAAATCGGGCTTCGTTACGCTCATGACTCGCACTACATGCCTCCGTATCATCCCGAGTCCGGACGGTCGTCGTGTCGAGGGCGTTCGCGTGAAGCGCGATGGTGAGGAGTTTACGATTCACGCGCGCATGGTGGCGGTGTCGGGCGGCGTCATGGGTACTCCCTTGTTGCTCTGGCGGTCGCGCACCGACCAACATCCCAACGGGCTCGGGAATGTCTCGGGCAACCTTGGACGTAACTTCGGAGCGCACACGATGGGCTGGGTGTTTCCTCTCGAGCTTGGCGTTCAGCGCACGCCATTTCACCAGAAGACCTTTGCCATTCACGCCTTCTATTCTTCGGCGCCTGAGTGGCCCTATCCCACGGGTTCGATTCAGTCAGCTGGCTACATCGAGCCCATTGGAATGTCTCGGCGTTATCGACCGTTCGTGGCAGCGCTGCTTCAAAACAGTTTTCACACATTCATCATGACAGAGGGACTTCCCAGCTCTGAGACCGGATTTCAACTCGCTGACGGCGGCGTGAGCTTGTTGAGAGCACCAATCCAGAACAGCAAAACATTCTCAACACTCCGCGCCCGGGCAATTGGCCTCTTCAGAGCGGCCGGCTATCGAGTGCTCGCCTCGCGCGTGTTCGACGAACGTTGGCACGGTGTGGGCACAGCGCGCATGGGAACCGATCCCAATACGTCTGTCGTCAACGCCTCGTGCCAGGCGCATGACGTCGAGGGTCTGTATGTGGTAGACGCGAGTGCTCTCCCATCCCCAGGCGCCGTCAATACCGGTTTGACCATCGCCGCAAACGCACTTCGCGTCTCGGCTTCGGTCGCGAGATCCTGATCGGCACGACGCGGTAGCCTAACGAAAGTATTCTCCGGCGGGATCAGGCACGCACGCGCGTCGCCGCGGCGCGCACGGCGCGGGCCAGGAATGCTCGAACAGGTTTCGGCTCGAGAATCCAATCCTCCCCCCCCTCAACCACTCGCTCACAGAAGAACCGCTTGAAGTCGGAGATGCCCGCGAGCGGATTTTCGGACGCGCTCGAAGCGCTCGGCGAAGGCACGCCGCCAAAGTCGAACCAGCTCGCGCCGATACGTTTAGCCCACGCAATGAGATCCCAGAGCGGCGCGTAGGCAAGTGCCAGATTTCCGAAGTCGCGGCTGCGTGTCGAGGCGCCGGCCTCGTAGGTGACGTAATCCCCGTTCACGCATCCCCACGAGAAGGCAACGAGCCCTGCGGGCCCGGTCTCGTTAGGTGCGAATAGGCCGATGATGCGCGACCGCTCCGGCGACGCGGCCGACATTTCGAGAATCGTGGTCCACGGAAGATCCCGTGTGGTCCCGCCCGTCCGCTCGAAGACCTCATTCATGAGCGCCTGAAGCCGCTCGGCGTAAGACAGATCGTCCAGCGTCGCCAGGCGCAAGCCGCGTTTCGCGGGCGCGCGCACATTGCGCCGCGCGCTGGATGCGCACTTGCCGAAGAGTTCGTCCTCGGATGGACTGAGATCGAGCGATGGGGTGTGGACGTACGCTGTCGTTTCTGCGGCCTTCACGAAGCCGAGCTCCTGGAGCGTCTTGCCAAGCCTCTTGCGAAGTTCAGGATCCGGCTCGAATAGCTCGATGTGAAGTCGAATGCATCGCGGATCCCGACGAGCTGACCGGGCAAGTCCCGCGAGAAGCACCGCCTCGGCATTTGCCTCGCGGCTCGCGCCCAGGCGTTGGACCCGGTAGACGACATGGCCGGGCAGCGACCGACTCCGCCCAATACCGACACCCACGGCCGCTATCGCGCGCCCATCAGCATCGACGGCTATGAGCAGTTTTGAATCATTGCAGCCAACGCCCCGAAGCCATTTGGCCGTCTGGGGAGTCGGTAGCGGAACGCCATCTGTACGCAACTTGGACTCTGCCTCGATGCGTGCCGCACCAAATCCGACAAAGTGCTCCAGTCGCCCTGGTGGAAATGGCCCGACGTCGGGCTCGGGAGAGGTCGCGCGAGTCTGCATTGTCAGCACTGTTCAGTTGGTGCGACGGGCAATCGGCCGGCGCATCGCACGCAGCAAATCTGTGAGCACGCCTGGAAGCGCGCAGCGAACGAGGAGCAGTACGCGACGGTCCAGCCGTGGATTGCGCGCAAGGCTCAACATCACGTTTCGCGTCGCGGCCAATCGATTGCCGGCGTCGAGCTCTGCTTGGGCAAGCCATGAATGCGAATCCGCGAATCGCGCTCGAATCGCCTGAGCGGGGAGCCTCACATGGGATTGTGCATGCGGTACCCATTTCTTGATCGCCCGGAGGTTATTCCTCGCGATCTCGAGCAGCATGTCTGGCCGCGTGAGCTGATCGGCGGCGCCGACGCAATAGAAAGTCGAAGGTGCATCGATGAATGCGACGGGCCCGACGGAGCACAGACGCACGTAGAACTCGTAATCCTCGCCTGCCCTCGCAAATGTTGGGTCGAAGCCTCCCACGCGCTCTATCCACGAACGCCGGACCAAGACCGTGGAGGTGTGCAGTAAATTCCCGAGCAGGATTTCGCTGAAAAGAACGCCGGTCCGGACAGCCGCATCTTGAAACTCCGGAGGTACCGTGCTGCTCAGCGTACCAAGCGTCGCAACCTTCTGCATCCGGACATCGACATCGACGCGACTGTGCGCCGCGTACATGACGCGTAGGTGTCGCTGATCGATCACCCGGCCCTGGTCGTCGACGGCGGTCATGTCCGTCCAGGCTAGCCCGACTTCCGGGTGTTGCCTGAGCGCCGCGACTTGACTCTCTATGCGCCACGACTTCCACACGTCGTCCGAGTCGAGAAACGCGACGAACTCCCCGCTCGCCTTGCGTAAAGCAGTGTTGCGGGCTGCACTGACACCGGCGTTTGTCTGAT
>JANWKK010000029.1 GCA_025451425.1 Gemmatimonadaceae bacterium | reverse complement strand
CAGGAGCAGGCGCTCGAGCGCGCTCGCCGTGAGCTCGGCGAGTTCAAGGACGTTTTCGAAGCGGAATTCCTGCCGGCGTCGATCGACATCCACCTGAAGCCGGGGTACCGGGATCCGGAGTCGGTGCATCACGTGGCCGACAGGCTCAAGGCCCTGACGTTCGTCGATGACGTTCGCTTTGGCGAAGAGTGGATCACACAACTCTATCGCCTTCGCAACATCGCGGGCGTTGCCGGTGTTGCGTTGGGGCTGGCCTTTGCCGCAGTGGCGGTGATCATCATCGGCGCAACGATCCGCATGGCGGTTCTCGCGAGAAGCCGTGAGATCTCGATCATGCGTCTTGTCGGCGCAACCGATGGCTACGTGCGCCGTCCCTTCCTCATCGAAGGCTTCATCAAGGGCGTGCTCGGCGGCGCCCTCGCGCTATGCCTAACGTGGCTCGCGATCCATGTGGTCGGCGCGTATCTGAATTTCCAGACCATTTTCTTCGACCAGACCGTTGCGCTCGTGGGCATCGCCGGTGGCGCACTGATGGGATTCCTGGGCAGCGCCTTTTCGGTCGGCCGCCATCTGCGGCGAGTGTGATGATGGGCGGAGTGCTGAGGGTTTGGCGTAGAGGGTTGCTTGGCGCCCTGGCGCTCTCGATTGCTTCGGCTCCTCCGGCCCTCGCTCAGGACAAGCTTCGAGCGCAGCGTGAGGAACTCGACCACATTCGCCAGGAACGCGCCGATCTCGAACGGCGGATGCTCGAGCTGCGCACGAACGTTCACGACCTCTCCGAAGAAGTTGCCAACCTGAACGCCCGGCGAGAGGCGACCGAGCGTCTCGTTGCGGCGCTCGAACGGCAGCTGGCGAGCATCAACAACGACGTCAACGACGCCTCGCAGAACATGATTCGCACCGAGGCCGAACTGACCGACAAGCGCGCGACGTTGAAGCGGCGGCTCGTGGACATCTACAAGCGCGGCCCCTTGTTCACCGCCGAGGTATTGCTTTCCGCGCAGTCGTTCGGCGAGCTCGTCGCTCGATACAAGTACTTGCACACGCTCGCGCTCCATGACCGGGCGCTCGTCGCGCGCGTCGAGCAGCTGCGTGATCAGGTCGCGCGCGACCGCGACCGACTCGTGCATCTGCAGGAAGCGCTCGAGCAGAATCGGAACGACAAGCGGATGGAGGAAGACAACCTGCGCGACCTCGAGCGCGAGCGCGCTTCGAAGTTGGCGGAGGCGCAGGTGAGCGCACGTCGCACGGAGGTGAATCTCGATCAGCTGCGTCGAACCGAGGCGCAACTCGCGAGCACGATCGCCTCCCTCGAGGCGGACCGGCGGCGAAGCGAGAGTGGTCGTGGGGCAACGGCACTGCGCAGCGCGAGCTCGATCAAGACGAGCGACTATGGGCAGCTCGATTGGCCCGTCGACGGGCCGCTTGTCTACTCGTACGGCAAAACGCAGACGGCGAGCAACGCGACGATTCGCTGGAATGGCGTCGGCATTCGTGCCGCGATCGGCACGGCGGTGCACGCGGTCGCGGATGGCACGGTCGTGAGCGTCGGGTCGTTAGGCACGTACGGCACGACGATCATCGTCGAGCACGGCGGCGGCGACTACTCGATCTATGGTTCGCTCGCCCGCGCCGATGTGCGATTGCGCGACTCGGTGACCAAGGGCGAGCAAATCGGGACGGTCGGCGTCTCCGATCCGGATCTTCCGCCGCATCTCCATTTCGAGATCCGGCACGGCGGGCCGTCCGTCGATCCAGTGACATGGCTGCGCGGCGAGCGTTGAGCTTTCAGCTCCGAGCTTTTCCTTTGAGCTGACAGCCTCCAGTGATCAGCCTCGCGATCCTGCCTTTCTACTCGCTGGCGAGATCTCACCCGGTAACGCGAGCCCAGACGCGAGAGGCAAGCTGGGAGCTTACAGAAATCAGGGAACTACCTGAGCTGCGAGCCGTGAAGCGGCGAGCCAACAGAGTTCAGACAACAGCTCAGCGACGAGCTGGTTGTCGGTGTCGCTGACTTCTCCTCGCTCGTCGCTGACGCTGACAGCTGAGGTGGTTCTCTGATCTCTGTGAGCTCCCAGCTTGCCTCTCGCGTCTGGGCTCGCGTTACCGGGTGAGAGGATCGCCAGCGAGTAGAAAAAGCAGGATCTCATGGCTGATCACTCATCCCTCGAAGCTCACAGCTCAAGAGAACAGCTCAGAGCTGAAGGCTCAGCCTCTGATTTAGCTTGGTCAGCTCGAGCAGTAGCTTACCCGATCCCCGATGATCCGACGAAAATGAACGTCACCAAGCGCTGCACCGTGTGCGCCCGATTCCGAGGTTACGAGGTCGAGGATCGCTACTGTGTCGTGTGCGGCCATGAGTCGCTCGAGATAGAATGTGCGTGCGGTCGCCGCTATGACTATCTGCATGACGACGACGACGAGGTGACGTTGCACTGCCCTCGTTGCGGGAAAGTCCTGCGCGGCCGCCACAAAGAGTACGATGCCTAAGCGGCCACGGCCGACAAGGAGGACCGCCCGAAAGAAGACCCCGGCCGCCAACCTGCTCCTCGGCGCGCATACCTCGATCGCTGGTGGCACGCGCGAAGCGCCGGCACGCGCCAAGGCGATCGGCGCGACGGCGATGCAGATCTTCACGAAGATGGCCAGTCGCTGGGCGGAACGAGCCTGCGCCGACGACGAGTGCGCCGCGTTTCGCGCCGCCCTGGCGGATACGAACGTGCGAGCGACGGCCGCCCATGATTCGTATTTGATAAACCTTGCGAGTCCCGATCCAACGCTTCGGCGCCGCTCGATCGAGTCCTTCGTCGCGGAGCTCGCGCGATGCGAGGCACTCGGCCTCGACTATCTCGTGTCGCACCCCGGCAACTTCATCGACGATCGGCTCAGCGGCATTCAACGCAATGCCGACGCAATCAGCGAGGCGCTCGAGCGGGTGCCAGGGCGAACCGTACTGTGCATGGAGCTCACGTCGGGCGCTGGGACAGCGATCGGCTCGACGTTCGAGGAGCTGGCGCGTCTCATCGAGAGCGTATCGACGACGCGACGCGTTCGCATGGGCGTTTGCGTGGACACGTGCCACGCTTACTCCGCCGGCTACGATCTGAAGCGCGACTTCGACGGCGTGTGGCAGCGCTTCGATGATGTGCTCGGGATGGACCGTCTGCGCGTGATGCACCTTAATGACTCCAAGACGCCATTCGCATCGCACCGCGACCGTCACGAGCTGATCGGGGAGGGATCACTCGGCCCGGCGCCGTTTCGGCGCATCATGACCGATGAGCGTTTCATCGACATTCCCAAACTCATCGAAACGCCAAAGCTCGACGACGCCACCAAAACGGATTCGCGCATGCTCGCGCGTCTCCGGCGCTACGCCGCAGCCGCAGCGGCCACCTCCTAACCCTCTGCCCCTCTCACGGTTAGCGGGTCCATTGCGCTATTGTTCTTGTCTGCCCCTATGACGAAGAAACAAGACGCACTCGACTATCATTCGCGCGGCCGACCGGGAAAGATCGCCGTCGTGCCGACGAAGCCGCTGACCAATCAGCGGGACCTTTCGCTGGCGTACTCGCCCGGCGTCGCCGAGCCCTGTCTCGAGATCAAACGCGACCCCGATCTCGCGTACTCCTACACCGCCAAGGGAAACCTCGTCGCCGTCGTCACCAACGGTACCGCCGTCCTCGGTCTCGGCAATATCGGGGCGCTCGCCGGCAAGCCGGTGATGGAGGGCAAAGGAAATCTCTTCAAGCAGTTCGCGGACATCGACGTCTTCGACATCGAGGTCGGCTCGGAGAAGGCGGACGATGTCATCAAGTTCTGCCAGCTGCTCGAGCCGACGGTCGGCGGCATCAACCTCGAGGACATTCGCGCCCCGGATTGCTTCTATATCGAGGAGACGCTCCGCAAGACGATGCGGATTCCGGTGTTTCACGATGACCAACACGGGACCGCGATCATCTCCGGCGCAGCACTGCTCAATGCGCTCGAGATCGTCGCAAAGGCGATCGAGGATGTGATCGTCGTCTTCTCCGGTGCGGGCGCGGCGGCGATCTCGACCGCCGAGCACTATGTGCGACTGGGTGTGAAGCGTGAGCATATACTCATGTGCGACCGGCAAGGCGTCATCTACAAGGGCCGCACCGGCGACATGGATCCGTACAAGGCGCGCTTTCAGGTCGAGACGAAAGCGCGCACGATCGACGACGCGCTCGCCGGCGCCGACGTTTTTGTCGGCCTGTCCGTCGCCGGCGCGGTCACGGGTGAAATGATCGCGAAGATGGGTCCGAAGCCGATCGTTTTTGCGCTGGCGAACCCCGTTCCGGAAATTCTGCCTGACGAGGTGCGTGCCGTGCGTGATGACGCGATCATCGCCACCGGCCGCAGCGACTACCCGAATCAGGTCAACAACGTTCTCGGATTCCCCTTCATCTTCCGCGGCGCGCTCGATGTGCGCGCGACCGAGATCAACGAGGAGATGAAGATGGCGGCGACGCGCGCGCTCGCGTTGCTCGCGAAGCAAGACGTGCCAGACAGCGTGGCGTCGCTCTACGGTCTGCGGCAAGTGCAATTCGGTCCCGATTATCTCATTCCTTTCCCCTTCGATCCGCGCGTTCTGCTGTGGATCGCCCCGGCAGTGGCCTGGGCCGCGGTTGCCAGCGGTGCCGCGAATGATTTCGTCGAGCTCGATGCGTATCGGGAACGACTCGAGGCCCGACTCGGACGCGCGCGTGGCGTCATGCGCGGTGTCATCAATCGCGCGAGCTCGAGTCCGAAACGCGTCGTCTACCCGGAAGGCGAGGAGCCAAAGATCATTCGCGCAGCCCAGATCGTCGTCGACGAGGGCATCGCGCAGCCAATCCTCCTCGGCAATCGTGCCGCGATCGAACGCGCCGCGTCGCAGATGAATGTGTCGCTCGACGAGATCGAGATCGAAGATCCGTCGAGCTCTCCGTTACGCGAAGCCTACGCCCACTTCATGTGGTCGAAGCGGCAGCGGAAAGGGATGAGTATGGAGGAGGCGCGTCGCCGTCTCTACAACGGCAACTACTTCGGATCGTGCATGGTCGCGCGCGGCGATGCCGATGCGCTGCTCTCTGGCGTCAACATGCATTATCCCGAGACGATCCGCCCAGCGCTCGAGGTCGTAGGCGCCCATCCCAAATCAGGACTCGTGAGCGGCATGTACATGCTCGTCTTCGAGAAACATGTGGTGTTCTGCGCCGACACGACGGTGAACATCGATCCGACCGCGGAGCAGCTGGCGCAGATCGCGTTTGCCGCCAGCCGCGTGACACGGAACTTCGGAATCGAGCCGCGGATTGCCATGCTTTCGTTCTCGAACTTTGGCTCGGTGCGTCACCAGGAGGCGGAGAAGGTCGCCCGCGCTGTCCAGCTGCTACGACAGCGGGACCCCTCGCTGATCGTCGATGGCGAGATGCAGGCGGACACGGCGCTGGATACCGAGATCCTGCAACGCGATTATCCGTTCAGCGCCCTCAAGTCCCAAGCGAACGTGCTGATCTTTCCGAACTTGAGCGCCGGCAACATCGCATACAAGTTGCTGGATCACTTGGGCGGGGCGACGGCGATCGGACCAATCCTCGTCGGAATGAGCCGCCCCGTGCACGTGCTCGAGCGCGGCGCCGATGTCCAGGACATCGTCAACATGACCGCTGTTGCGGTCGTCGACGCGCAGGGGCGCACACAGCCAGCGGAGCCGGCGGCGGCTCGGAATACGCCCGTCAACGGTATCGCACCGACAGTCTACTCGAGGTTATGAGCGCATATGGCAACACAGACGCAACCGCAGCAAGAAGCAGCTGAACTCCAAGGCAAGGTTGGACTGGAAGCACAAGGGCTCAAGCCTCGCGGAGAAGTGCATTGGAATCTCGTCGCGGCAGTTTTGATCCAAAATGCGGCGCGACGTAGCGAAGGTGATTTCGCCGAGATGGGACCTTTTGTCTCGGTCACGTCGCCGCACACGGGGCGGTCTCCGAATGACAAGTTTGTGGTGCGCGAGACACAGTCGGAGCGGGATGTCGACTGGGGCAAGGTGAATCAGCCGTTCTCGGCGGAGAAGTTCGAGACGCTGCTTGCGGATGTACGCGCCCATCTGAACAGCGCCGGAGAACTCTTCGTTCAGGATCTGTATTGCGGGGCGGACCCAAAATACCGGCTGTCTGTGCGGTATGTCTCGCCGAGCGCATGGCACATGGCGTTCGTGCGAAACATGTTCATTCGCCCGGACGTCGCCGAGCTTGCGACGTTCGATCCTAACTTCACGGTGCTGCATGCACCGGAGTTCGAGGCCGATCCGGCAAAGCACGGCACCCGCAGCAGCACCTTCATCGTGCTGAATCTGGCCAAGCGCATGATCCTCGT
>JANWKK010000028.1 GCA_025451425.1 Gemmatimonadaceae bacterium | reverse complement strand
GAATGCTCTACTTGGCGGTCGTGTGAGCAATTACCAACGTCCGTCGAGCATGTCAAGGCGCGTGGTGCGTGGCGCTAGCTGGTGGAGAGAAGCGGGTAGAGGGCAGAGAGTAGACCCTCTACCCTCTACCCTCTACGCTCCACCCTCTACCGATTCCGATCGAACACGATGTCGAAATCGTAATGACCGTAGCCGTCCTGTGGATCGCTGATACGAATCACGGCCGTGTAGTCATTGCCGGATGACGGCTGCTGCTCGATCACGATGTTGCCGCGACCTTCGCGCTGCACGATGCGCAGGGTGACGTCGCGCGCGGGCAAACCAACACCGGCGACATCGGCGCGAACGTTGCGCGCCGTCGCGCCATCGACGGTCTGCAACATCGCCCGATCAGCGCGCCACCGGACGACGACGGTTTTGTCGACGTCGCCGCTCCAGTGCAACATCCCGACGTCGCGCACGTTCTCATCGCGACGGCGCGACGAATACACCTCGCCCGCAACTTCGGCCGTCGTCGCGCCCGGCGTCCACAGCGCCGTCAGCTGGTAACGGTCGGCTCCGCCGCTGTGATCGCGAATGCGCACGATCCCGGTATAATCGTTGTCTGCTCTCGGCTGCTGCACGACATCGACGTCGCCCCGGCCAGAAGCAACTTGCACCGTGAGGGTTCCGTCGCGATGCGGAAGCTCGTTACGAACATGGAGATCACCGGCGCCGTTGTCTTCCGAGCCGACGAGACTCACGTGCGCGCCACCGCCCTGGATCGTGATGCGCGCAACACTATCGACGCGACCAGACCAGTCGAGCAAGACGCGCTGCTGCGCGCGGAGCGGCATCGCGACCAGAGCAACGCAGGCCGCGGCCAACGCCGCATTTCGAATCGACTCCTCTACCGACATACTGCACCTCCGACAAGTTGAAGGGCGCGGCGCGGACGCCGCGCAGGGTGGCCTTCCTTCAAGCACCGGCCGTGCCGGAAGAGTCGATTCGGGCCCATCTTCGATGATTCTGCTAACTCCAGAGCGCGAAAAGAGTTACAGAATGCTCACACCGGCCTTGCACATCTCGCGGTAACTTCGGGCCTCAGCGAGTTCGGCTGTCTCTCACCGGAGTCCAACGATGTTCGAGCGCTTCGTCATCGCCGCTGTGCTTTCCTCGGCGCTTGGGGCGTTTCCTGCGTCGAGAATCACCTCGTCGCAACCGAAGATACCTCTCGACTCCACGACCAAGTTCGTCGTGAAGAACGCGCGCGTGTTATGGATGCCGTATCGCGGCCGACAGGCGCTCAAGCTCGCACCGCTCGTGGGACACGAGCGCGACGTCGATCAGGAAATGGCGGCGATTCTCACCGAGACGGATTTCTCGAATGGTGTCATCGAAATCGACGTCGCCGGCTCGCGCCGTGAGGGCTACTCGAAAGCGGAAGATGTGAGCGGGTTCAAGGGAATCGTCGGCATCTCGTTCCGTGTCCATGGTGACAGCGCGGAACGATTTTACCTCAGGCCCGAAAACTCGCGTCTCGATAATCAGCTCTTCCGGAATCGTTCGACACAGTACGAGTCCGATCCGGACTATTCTTGGCAGCGGCTCCGCCAGGAGATGCCGGGAGTCTACGAGTCGTACGTCGACGTCGAGTCGGGCGCGTGGACGCGACTCCGCATCGAGGTCGCGGGCTCGAAGGCGCGGCTTTACGTGAACGGCTCGACGCAGCCCTGCCTCGTCGTGAACGATCTCAAATTGGGCGAGAGCCGCGGCAAGATCGCACTCTGGGCGCGAATCAGCACCGAGGCGTATTTCTCAAATTTGCGCGTGAGTGCGAAGAACTCCGCTAGGGGTTAGAGACTAGGGGCTAGGGGTTAGGGCGCGCACCCTAGCCCCTAAGCTCTAGCTCCTACCCCCTACTTCACCGTCAAACTGATCGCTCCGAAATACGCGTCCGTCTCCATCTGTGCCCAGAGTGCGACGCGTCCAGCACCTGCGCCGTGCTTCAGGTCGTGCACAACGAGACACGGTTGCGCCGCGCCATTGACGTAGAGGCGAGCCGTCGTCCCCGACACGACGATGCGCATCGGAGTCCAGACGCCTGGCTCGAGATCGGTGTACGACTCGTACACGCCGGGATTTTCCTGACGCAATCGATTCCAGGGGTAATCCGGGTGCGATACGTACTGCACCGAGTGATTTCGCCGCAGTTGGTCGTCGGCGCGACCGTTCGTGGGTCTCAAGTAGAAGATCTCGGACCATTCGCCGTGTTCACCGGTGCGAAACGAAACGCCGATGAATCCGCGAGCGTCCGCCGAGGAACCGGCTCGCGGCGAGCCGGCGACGTCGATCTCGATCACGCCATCCTTGAACTGATCGGCAGCGAGAATCGCGAGCATATCTTCGGCCTTGCCCGACATCTCGGCCGACGGCTCGAGCTTGATCGCGCGACGCCCCCGATAGTCGACGAGCTGCGCACGTCCGTTTAGAACTTGCGAAAATCGCATCGCGTCGGGTCGAAGCGTGACATGGCCCTGGAGCGAGGGCTGGGCCGACGCCATACCGGCGACGAGGAGGGCTAGGAATGAGCTGACGTATCGTCTCACAACGACCTCCTGCGTGGTGGTCACACAAGATGAGCTATCAGCTCGGGCCCTTTCCAGTCTGGCGCTCACGCATCGCACCCACGACAGCGAGCCCAGACGCGAGACGCAAGCCGAGAGCTCACGGAGATCAGAACACTACTTGAGCTATCAGAGTCGGCCGCGAGAGATGGAGAAGGTCAGCCATGAGCAGCTGAATGTCATTCGTCGTCGGGAGTCTCGATGACCTTCTTTCGATATGCGTAGACCATCTTCCACTTCGGCTACTTGTCGAGCGAGAAGAGAGCCAAATCGCGAGTACTCGCCGCTGAGCTCTTTGTCTCACCTCTCGCCGCTGGCTCTGATCGCTGAGGTAGTTCTCTGATCCCTGTGAGCTCTCGGCTTGCGTCTCGCGTCTGGGCTCGCCGTCGTGGGTGCGATGCCAACACGGCGATTGGAAACGGGCCTGAACTGACCGCTCACATCTCACGGCTCATCGAAACTCTGACAGCTCGTTTCCTCTAACGGAATTGTGCTTCACGAGGATTCGCGAGGAAAGAGTGACCAGCCGTCCGCTTGGGGTGACCAGCCCGGCGCGGTCCGTACTCCGGGCCCACCGCCGGAGTGCGTTTCGAGACCTTCCGCCGGCCGGTGATGCGACGCAGTATCTCTGCGCCCAGCACGCGTGTGGGCGCCTCCAGAGGATATCGCATTTGACCCTCGGGGAACTTCGATTTTCGCTTATGAGGATTCGCTGATGCACTCACCGAGATGGCTATGGTTCGTTCGCGCGGCGGTCGTCGGCTGTACCACCGTATTATGCGTGGCGCGATCCTTAGCGCAGACGCCCCCGCCACGCCCAGCTCCAGCGGCCCAGGCGGGCCGTGGCAACCGCGTCGAGCGTGCGCCCGATTATCCGGTCCGCGCGCCGGCACCTCCAGAACAGCTCGCGCACGGTGAGCAGGTCTTCAAGAGCAACTGCGCGTTCTGTCACGGCTCGGACGCAAGAGGCGGAGAGACGGGGCCCAATCTGGTCCGCGACCAGGTCGTGCTCGCGGATCAACAGGGCGAGCTCATCACACCAATCGTGCAGAGTGGCATTCCCGGTCGAGGCATGCCGAAGTTCACGCTGAGCGCAACGGACATCGCCGACATCGCCGCGTGGTTGCACAGTCAGCCGCTGTCCGATCGCGGTGCGCCAAGCACGCTCGACATCCTCGTCGGCAACGCCAGGGCGGGTGAGACCTACTTCAACGGCGCTGGCCGATGCACGCAATGTCACTCGGTAACGGGGGACCTCGCGGGCTTCGGTGGCAAGTTCGAGCCGAAGATGATTCAGAACATGATCGTGTCGGGCGGCGGCGGTGGCGGTCGCCGCCGCGGCTCGGGCGGTCCGGCCACGCCTCGGCCGGTGCCGACGGTGACCGTCACCCTGCCATCGGGTCAAAGCCTAACGGGAGAGCTCGATCACATAACGGCATTCGTCGTCGCGTTGAGAGAGGCCGATGGCACCTACCGCAGCTTCGCCAGGCACGACTCGATTCCGAAAGTCGTCGTCACCAATCCTCTCCAATGGCACATCGACATGCTCCCCAAGTGGCGCGATTCGGACATTCATAACTTGACCGCGTATCTCATCACACTGAAGTAACCTGACCGCTCATCGCCACGCGCCACTCGCCACTCGCCACAATGAAAAAAACGAAGATTCTTCTGCTTGCCCTCTGTCTGCCGAACCTCGCGGCGCTGGGTCAGGGATTGGACAATGCCCTCCTCATAAAGCCCGCGACCGACGCGTGGCCGAGCTATGCGGGTGACTATTCGCAGCGTCGCTACAGCACGCTCACGCAGATCGACACCGGTAACGTACGAAACTTGAGCCTCGCCTGGGTGAGCCGCCTAACGGCGGGCGCGGGCGGAGGCGACGGAGGGTTCTTCGGGCCGTCGCCAGGCGGTGGGGTGATCACTGGCGGCGTCGCCGAGAGTCCGATGAATATCCCGGGATCGACAAGCGGATCGCCACGCCTCTCGGGTTCGATCCTCCAGGTGAACGGGATTCTGTACGTGACGTCGCCCGACAATGCGTGGGCGATGGACGCGCTCGACGGGCATGTCCTCTGGCATTACTGGTGGAAGTCGCGGGGCGGCACCCACATCGGTAACCGCGGCATGGCGATGTATGGCGACTGGGTCTTCTTCGAAACGCCGGACGACTACCTCGTGTCGCTCGACGCAAAAACCGGCAAGGAGCGCTGGCACAAGGAAATCTCCGACTTCAATCAGCAGTACTTCTCCACGACGGCGCCAATGGTCGTTGGCGATCACGTGCTGGTTGGAACCGGCGACGACCTCGACTCGCCGGGATTTCTCCAGTCGTTCGATCCGCGCACTGGCGACCTGCAGTGGAAGTTCTACTCGGTGCCGATGAACCCGGGCGATCCGGGACTCGAGACGTGGGCGAGCCTGGATGCAGCGCGGCACGGCGGCGCGCAGGTGTGGATGCCTGGCTCGTATGATCCCGAGACGCATCTCTACATCTTCGGAACAGGCAATCCGACGCCGGCGTACACGGCGCTCCTTCGTGCGCCGAAGGATGTGCACACGAACCTGTACACGTGCGCCGTGGTCGCCGTCAACGTCGAGACGGGCAAGATGGTCTGGTACTACCAGACATCGCCTAACGATACGCACGACTGGGACTCGACGCAGCCGTCGGTGCTCTTCGACGGGATGTTCCAGGGCAGGCCGCGCAAGATGGTGATGCAAGCGGCGCGCAATGGATATTTCTACGTCCTCGACCGAACCAATGGTGAGCATTTGCTCACGTCGAAGTACGCGGAGGCGGCCAACTGGGCGCAGGAGATCAATGCCAAGGGTCAGCTCGTGCGGAACCCGGAGAAGGACAACACGGTCCCCGGCTCGCTCGTGTCACCCGACAACGGCGGCGCGACCAACTGGTATCCGCCGGCCTACAGCCCTCAGACCGGCCTCCTGTACGTCGTCACGCGTGAGCTCTACGCGATGTACTACCTGACGACGAAAGATCCGCGCGTGATGGTCGGACTCGGCGGCAGCGAGCAGGACGTCGTCGGCTCGATGGGCAACTCGATCGTCGCGGTCGACTATCAAACGGGCAAGATTCCCTGGAAGTATCGCTTCGAAGGAACCGTGGGCGGGTACGGCGGAGCCACTGGCCTGCTGGCGACCGCTGGCGGTTTGCTCTTCGCGAACGACGGCTCCGGCAACTTCGTCGCCTTCAGCCTAACGGGCACGAAGCCGCCGGTGCCCCTCTGGCATGCCCGGATCGGCTCCATCGACAATGCCGCCGAAACGTTTACTGTGGGCGGCCGGCAATACGTGCTCGTCGCGGCTGAGGGAGCCGTCTACGCGTTCTACCTCCAGTAACGAGGGTACCGTCATGCATCGTGATGATGAACTGCTTAACGAGCACGAGGCGACTCGCCGAACCTGTCTGAAAGGCGTGGCCGCGACCGTCGGTGCCATTGCCCTAACGAGTCGCGCCGGCAACGTCTTTGGTGCCGTCATGCCAGCAGCGTCCGCGGGCTGGGCGGCACCTAACTGGTCCGACCAGATCGGTCTGGAGCTCTTCACCGTGCGCGACCTGACGGCCAAGGATTATGTCGGCACGCTCGAGAAGGTCGCAGCGATCGGCTACAAGGAGATCGAGCCGGCCGGCGGCTATGCGAACATGTCGCCGAAGGAATTTCGCGCGGTGCTGGACCGTCTCGGCCTGAAAGTGCCGAGCACGCATTCGGGCATCTCCGCCGGCGCGGCGGCGGATGTGGAGAAGCAGCTCGAGGGTTTCCAGATCATGGGCATCGAGTTCGCCAGCCTGAGCGAAGCGCCGCCGCCGGGTGGGCG
>JANWKK010000027.1 GCA_025451425.1 Gemmatimonadaceae bacterium | reverse complement strand
GGATCACTGGCAATCGCTCCGGCTCAACCTGCCGACGGCGTCGCTCCGCGATATCGCCATTCACGACAACGATCTGGTTGTCGGCACCTACGGCCGTGGCATCTGGATCCTCGATGAGTACACGGTGCTCCGGCAGATCACGCCGGAGATCGGCAGCGAGGCCGCGCACCTCTTCAAGCCCGCCGACGCCGTTCGCGTTAGGCGGAACGTGAACGCCGACACGCCGTTCCCGCCCGAGGTCCCACACGCGCTCAATCCGCCCGACGGTGCGATTATTTATTACTCGCTGGCGTCACGGCCAGCGAGTAATTTGTCGTTGGAAGTCTTCGACGCGGCAGGGAAGCTCGTCAGGCACATGTCGAGCGTCCCGAGCGCGCCGGTGAAAGAGGCCGCGCGTCCACCGGAGCCGAACTTCTGGATTGCGACGCCGAGCGCGCTGTCAGCGAATGCCGGGATGAATCGCGCCAACTGGGATCTTCGCTACGATGAACCGCCGGCGTTCAGCCATAGCTACGAGATCAACGCGAATCCTGGTCTCACACCTCCCTCGCCCGAAGGCCCTCTGGCGTCACCGGGTGTGTACACGATCAAGCTCACCGTCGACGGAAAGTCCTATTCGCAATCGCTCACGGTGCATAACGACCCGCGCTCTCCCGCGACGCTCGCGGACGTGCGCGCACAGCACGTGCTGCTGCAGAAGCTCGACGACGGACTGCATGCGACGTGGGCCGGCTACCAGCAAGTCGCCGTGCTCCGCGCAGCAGTGAAGTCGGCCGTCCCTGCGAATGCCCCCGCCGAAGTCTCGGCTGCGTTCACCGCGTTCGAAGCAAAGCTCGACACGGTTGCTGGGAATCCAGAGGGACGCGGTTTCTTCCGTCGAGGTGGGCGAGAAGCCGCGCCGAGCTTCGTTAGCGTGAGCGGCGAGATGGTCGGGCAGCTCAACGCTCAGGACAACGGCGATCTCGCGCCGACGCCCGGCATGCTCGCATCGTACACCAACGCGTGCGTCGATCTCAAGACGGTCGAGAGCGCGTGGAAGAACGCCACGACGCGCGACCTTGCGGCGTTGAACGCGGTGTTGTCGAAGAACAGCATCCAGCAAATTCAAGCGCCGGCTTCGTCTGTCACGGTGCCGGTCTGCTGAGAGAATGTGATACTGAGCGCAGCGAAGGATCTACTTTCATGAGTTTAGTAACCGTTTAACCGCAGAGGACGCAGAGGACGCGGAGGACGCGGAGGACGCGGAGGAAATCAAGAACTGGTCGTCTGTTTGGGTTCTTTGCTGAATTCCGGCCGAGGGGCCGCTGAAACCGCTGACACGACCTTGAAACCGCTGACGGGCTCGGTGCGCAGAGACAGCTCCGCGTCCCAGGGATGTTTTGAATTTGTGAATGCCTCGGGAGGCTTCCCTCATCGTTGGAAAGTTCCCGAGCCATTTGAACAAAGCACCAGCTGCTACTCCGCGAATGGAGCCGTCGCTGCTGAGGAGCAAGTCAGCGGTCTCAGCGACGTGTCAGCGGTTTCAGCGACCCCTCGCTTCGCTCGGGCCTCTGCGCCCTCCGCGTCCTCTGCGGTTAAAGACCTATCTGGCTGGCGTCGTTGCTGCATGACTTTCGGCGACACTCACCCTGATCGACGGCGGGTGATGCAACGTCGCGTGGACCGTACACATCTCCGCCACGCGCTGCGCTGCTTCGTGCCGCTTCTCGGGAAGCGATGGCCAGTCGAGCGTGAGGTGCATCGTGTCGACGCGATGCGGATCCTCGGCGAACGTCCAGTGCACCTCGACCGCGAGATCGTCAGGGTTGAAGCTCGCGCTCGTCGCCCACGCATGCATCACGGAGAGCGTGCACGTGCCCAATGCACTCGCGAGCATGTGGAACGCTGAATAGCTCTGGTCGGCATTCAACGACGCGATCGTCAGCGGGCCCGGTGTCGGCTCGAGGCGAATAGCGTCTTCAGAGAGCAGAATGATCTTCACGGCGGGCACCTCCGTGGAGACGGGGTGCAAGGAGTACGCCCTATTCGCTCGTGGCCTACGGTGCTCGCGCCGCCTGTGCGCTCGAAAGCGCGGCACGTTGCGGATTCCATGTGTGCCGCTCGAGACGCGCCTCACGAAGCCACGCATACAGCGCGTCGTAAACCACAAAGCCGTGCTGTAACTGCTCGTGATCGTCAAGGAAGAGCTGTGACAGACCGAGCGAGATCGCAAGAAGGCCCGCGCATTGTGGCGTTAGGTCCAACCGATCGGTATCGGCTCCTCTGACGATCTTCGCGAGCTCGGCAAGCGCTTGATCCTGCAGATTGTACTTCACCAGAAACGCGTCGAAGCTGCAGAGCGGCCCTTCATGCGAGAGCTCGACACCGTCGACGTCGTACGGGATCGCGCCCGTCTCTCGCGCGACACGCGCAACCTCTTCGCGGTTCACAAACAGGAATTCCGCCTCGCTATCGATGAACCGCGCAACCAGCCAAGGGCAGGCGACGCGGTCGATCTTTGGGCGTTCTCGGGTGACCCATTTCATATAGCACTCACTAGTGAGAGTCCGTCGAATCCTTCACCGCAGAGAACGCAGAGGCCGCGGAGGACTAGAATAGAAATTTGCGTTGCAGTCTTCTTTTTGTTCTCTGCATCCTCTGCGTTCTCTGCGGTGAAAAACGCTTAGGGACGGCGCTTGCGGAAATACTCATAGAGATCGTCGAGGGCCGCTGCCCCACGCTCGATGCGCTTGTTGTCTGTGTCGTGCGCCTGAACGATGCCGCGAATCAAGCCGGCGACGCCCGGCGTCTCAGGGCGGTGAAATCGATCATCCTTGCAATCGATGTCGTGCACGATCTCGCCGATTGCCACGAGCGCGCGGTCGCGGAGGCCAAACCGCCTGACGAGTGTCTGGAAGGTGCAGTCGTCGCCGACGTGCGTGTATTCCGCCTCGTACATGTCGAAACGCAGCTCGCGCGGACGCGGACGATGCCCGCGTGCCGGCACGAACTTGAATCGCGCCTCGGTGTCGATGAAACGTCGAATGAGCCACGCGCTCGCGATGCGGTCGACGTGGACATCGGTGCGTGTCACCCACGTTCGACCGGGCTCGATGCGGTCGGTCGCTCGCTCGACAACTTCGTTCGCGTTTTGCGCTCGCTCACTCGCCAGCATCGCATCCAGCTCCTCGTCGGTGATCCCCTCGACGAATTCGGCCTCCGCGATCACGACACTTCCGCCCTCGGCCTCGATCTCCTGCCGAAGCCACTGCAGATCCTCGAACGATTCGTCGCTGCTCGGTAGCGCGTACACCGTTTGTTTGATCGCGACGGCGCCGAGGCGGCGGAGGCGGCGGCGTGTTTTGACGCGGAGGTAGTCGGGCTTGGGCGGCAGTTGATGAATGAAGAGGAGCCAGCGTCGGCCCCGCGGCTCTTGCGCGGTAGCTTCTGTCGCATCATTCATTGATTCAACTGTATCATTGCGGCGTTTGGGCGTCAAGAAGCCTCCGAGGTGTACCTTGCTGGTACTCGCCGCGAGTGAGATTATCCGGCTGCTCGATATGGCGTCGTGCATTCGCGCCGTCGAGGCCGCGTTCCGTGCGCGGGGCGAGGGCCGCCCTGTGCCATCGGCGGCGCTCGGCTTCCCGCTCGACGGCGGCAGCTTGCACGTCAAAGTCGCGAGCCTCGATCTCTCGCGGCCGTACGTCGTCGCGAAGGTCAACGCGAACTTCCCGCGGAATCCCGAGGAGCGGAAGCTGCCCACGATTCAGGGCGCGCTCGTGCTCTTGGATGCGACGTGCGGGACCCCCCTCGCCCTCATGGACTCCGCGCCAATAACGACCATCCGAACCGCGGCGACGACGGCAGTCGCGGCGTCACGTCTGGCGCGAGCGGACGCGTCGACCGTGACGTTTGTCGGCTGCGGCGTTCAGGCGCGCGCGCATCTCACGGCACTTTGCCAGGTGCGTTTCGTGGACCGTGTCTTCGCCGTCGACAATCGGCCGGGCGCCGCCGATGAGTTTCGCAAGTTTGCAAACTCGGCCCATGGAGTCGAGTGCTCCGTTTCGAGCTCGCTCCCCCGCGCGACCCGTGCCAGCCAGATCATCGTCACCTCGACGCCGTCTCAGCGCGCCATTCTGCACCTCGACGATGTCACCGCCGGCGGCTTCATCGCCGCAGTTGGAGCCGACAACGAGCACAAGCAGGAGATCGATCCCGAGCTACTCCGTGAGTCCGTGATCGTTGTCGACGAGCTTGAACAGTGCGCGCGCATTGGCGATCTGCACCACGCGCTCGAAGCGGGCGTCGTTACCAAGAATCATGTGCGCGCCTCGCTCGATCAGATCGTCGCCGGCGCGCGGCCCGGCCGGCTCACCGATGACGAGACAATAGTCTTCGACAGCACTGGACTGGCGCTCGAGGATGTCGCCGCCGTCTCGGTTGTATATGAGCGAACACTCAACGGATGAGCAATCGCTTGATCGCACACCGCCAGCCGGCGCACGGTTCGCCCTGCAGCTCAGCGGTGTTCGGCGGCGCGGCGCCGAGCGCGAGCGCTTCGACCACTGGGAAGACGAGGGCGACGTTGCCGCCGCGCGCATCGATCTCCATCACGTTGTGCTGCAGCTTGAGCGCACCGGGAAACCGGTACACCTCCACGCGCGCGCCGTGGTCGTTCCACTGCCGTGCGACCTCGAGCGACGCCTCCTCGCTCACCGTGCGGTCACCTTCGTTCAGTAGAAAGAACATCTCGCGCGCGCCCGGTGCGCCATTCGCGGACGCCTCACGCACATACTGACCGAGCAACAGCACCTGCGCGAGCCCGTGCGTCGTTATGCCTTGCAGGTAATCAGGCCGCGTGCTGTCGATCGGCGCGTTCGTGCGCGTGACCTCCGGCAGCTTCGAGGCGAGAATCACCAACCCTTGTTCCTGACCATCGCTCAGCGTCCCGGCCGCCAGTGCCGGGGCGATCAGCACCGCGCGCTTCACTTCGGCCCGCGATTGAGCAACGCTTCCCGCGATCACGCCGCCCGCGCTCAGGCCGACGACGATGATCGTGTCGCCGAGTCCACGCGCGATTGCGACGGTCGAATCCCCGAAGCGCGCAAGCTCCTCCGCGCGCACTCGACCTAACGATCGCATCGGCGAACGGCGCTCGCCGTGTCGCGGCAGACGTGGGATGTAGACGTTGCCGCCGCCGGCGAAGAGATGCTCGCCAACGACGGCGAATTGCTCCGGGAGATCCGTGAAGCCGTGCAGGAGCACAAATACTCGCGGCGTGCGAGTACCGTGCGTCAACAGCCGCGAGCGGCCGCCAGGCACCACGACGCTGTCGTCGGCCGCTTGGCGCTGCACAATCATCGCGACCGCCTCCCCATAACTCGGCGGCGGCGACAGTGGTACCGGCGCCGTCACGAGCGCAGGCGCCACGCAGCCCGCCAGCATGGCCACAATCACGAGTGATGATTTGAGCGATCGCCGCATAGTCCAAATTGTCATCCTGAGGAGCGAAGCGACCCCGTCCTGTTATCCTGAGGAGCGGAGCGACGAAGGATCTGTTTGCCCGGCGAGAGCAGCGGGAGTGCGCGCGAACAGCGCGCACGACTCCATATAAGCTTCTGCGAGCGCAGCGAGTAGATCCTTCGCCTCGCTCAGGATGACATTTTATCAGAACGTGAGCGTATGCAAATACTGATAATCGACCTTCATGCTCGCCAGCTCGTCCGTCGGCCCTTCTTGCTCGACGTACGCCGGCTTGTGGTCGAGGTTCGGAACTGACGAGAGAATCTGCTTGAAGTTCACGATACCCGTGCCGAGCTCCGTGTCCTTCGTCTTGTCCGGCACGACGTCCTTGAGATGGAAGCTCCAGTACCGGTCCTTGTGCTTCGCGAGGTACTGCATCGGGTCGCCGCCGCCGATGAGCATGTTGCCGACGTCGAGCTGGAGCCTAACGGCCGACGGATCGAGCCGAGCGATGCAGACGTCATACGGAATCTGCCCGTCGATTGGTTTCATGTGGTCCGGCTCGTTATGGAATCCGACCCAGAGGTCCGCCTTGCGCGCCGCCGCTCCGGCGGTGTTCATCCGATCGGCAAACTGCTTCCAGTCGTCCAGCGTCTTCACCGACTCGGGATTACTCGGCACGATGAGATACTCCATACCGATCAGCTTCGCGTTGTCGAGGCTCTTCGGCCAATCGGTCTCCATGATTCGGGGATCGATGTGCGCCGAAGGCGCGCGGAGACCCTCCTGCTTGAGAATTGCGCGGACCTGCTCCGGCGTCCGCCCAAAGTTGTTGAACGACCATAGAAGCTCGACGTCGGTGTAGCCGATGGCGCGCACGGCGGCCATGGTGCGATCGGGATCTGCTCGCATTGCCTTGCGCACCGAATAGAGCTCGAGGCCAACGCGATTGAGCTTCTTGGCCGCGAACGCGCGCCGCGGCATGGTGAGCATCCCAACGGTTGTCACTCCCAGCGCCTGCACAAAGGTCCGTCTTTTCATCGATGTCACCCGTCGCGTGAGGGGGAGGGGGTCCCGGCTACGTGATCTCGCGCAAGAAAAGGCACTCGAAAGGCGAGATCGTCAACCGAGGGCACTATGGCAACACCGGGATCTTCCGGCAATTCTGGGAAAGTCGCGAAGCAGCAGAGTGCTGGGGCCGCTGAAACCGCTGACAATTGCTTTCTAAATGCTCTGGGAAGACCGCAAGACCAATGGGACCTCGCCGGCGCACTTTAGCAAAGACAAACAGTCTGACCTGGTGCGTGGAGCCCTGCCATCCAGAGGAGTCGTCAGTGGCTTCAGCGCGTGTCAGCGGTTTCAGCGGCCACTTTCCCCTACGGAAGGGATCATCCCGAAACTCCCGGAAGAACCCAACACCGCCATTGGCTTTGCCGCGGTAGAAGGAGGTAGGAGGTAGGTATGGGTCCGCGCGCCGCACAGACTCTGGCGTGCTGACAGGTGGCCGAGGCGAGAGCGGGAGCAGGGCCCGGAGGGGCGTGTTCTGGCTCTCGCCGCGCACGGAGCTTATCCCATGGCTGCTCGGCTTGTGGACGCTCGGTACCGTCGCGATGTTGCGGCCTCCTAATCAGACCCTACGAAGCCCTTCTATGCCCCTTCTCCGTCGATCGCTGATCTCTTTCGCGGCTCTGTTGCTATCCGCGACCACGGCCGCCGCGCAGCACTTCACCCTCGAGCAGATCATGGGCGCGCCCTTCGCGAGCGATCTCGTCGCCGCGCCGCGTGGCAAGGCGGTCGCGTGGGTGGTTACCGAGCGCGGCACGCGCAACGTCTGGGTCGCGACCGCGGCCTCGGACGCCCGAGCGGTAACGCGCTACCCTAACGACGACGGCCAGGAGATCACCGATGTGAGCTTCACGCCGGACGGCCGTGCCGTCGTCTATGTGCGTGGCGGACCGCCGAATGGCGCTGGCGAGCGGCCGAACCCGGCGCTCGTCGCCGGCGGCGTCGACGAGTCGATCTGGATCGTGCCGATCGACGGCGGTGCGCCGAGAAAGGTGGCCGAGGGATCGTCGCCGCGCGTGTCACCGTCGGGGGATTCGATCGCGTTCGTCCGCGGTGGGCAGATCTGGATCGCGCGGCTTGGCGGCGACAGCGCGAAGGCGGATCAACTGACGAAGCTGCGCGGCGGAGCGTCGGAGCTGCGCTGGTCGCCGGACGGACGGATGCTCGCCTTCACGAGCGGGCGCCAGCGTCACGCCTTCATCGGAGTGTGGGACTTCGCCTCGCGTACGCTCCGCTACATGGACCCGAGCACAGACGAAGACGGCTCCGCTGTCTGGTCGCCTAACGGGAAGGAACTCGCCTTCATCCGCGTGCCGTCGACAGTCTCCGATCTCATTTTCGTTCCGGAGCGTGAGAGCCGGATCCCGTGGTCGATTCGCATCGCTGACCCGCTGACGGGGACGTCGCGCGAGCTGTGGCGTGCGAAGAATGGTATGGGGAGTGTGTTCGCTGCAGTGGTCGCCGACGATCAGCTGGTCTGGTCGGCGAATGGCGACCGGATCGTCTTTCCGTGGGAGGCGGACGGCTGGACGCACCTCTACTCGATCGCAACGAGCGGCGGCTCTCCGATTCCGCTGACACCGGGCGCGTT
>JANWKK010000026.1 GCA_025451425.1 Gemmatimonadaceae bacterium | reverse complement strand
TTGTCCGTATGTCACCGTTCGACTCGGCAAAGCGCCGGCACACGTCGTTCGCGCTCGTCGAGGTCATGCCCGAGGTCGAGCGAGATGTCGAAGTGCAGATCGACGACAAGGACTTGAGGATCGACACCTACCGATCAACCGGCGCCGGCGGTCAACACGTGAACAAGACCGACTCGGCTATTCGAATTACGCACCTGCCTTCCGGCATCGTCGTCACGTGTCAGAACGAGCGGTCGCAGCTGCAGAATCGTGAGATGGCCATGCGGATCCTGCGATCGCGCCTACTCGAGTTGCAGATCGAGGCGCAGGAAGAGGCGGCGAAGAAGCTGCGGGGCGAGCATGTGGCCGCCGGCTGGGGCAACCAGATTCGATCGTATGTCTTGCAGCCGTACACGATGGTCAAGGACCATCGTACCGGCTTCGAGACCGGCAATACGACCGCCGTTCTCGATGGTGATCTCGACGGCTTTATCGAAGCGTACCTGCGGTTCCAAGTCGATCCCGAGGCGATGCCCGTCACGGCGCGGGCTTAACATCGGGCTTCGCTCCCACTGAGAGTCGCTGCCGCGCACTGTTGTGCGCTGCGCTCAACCGGCGCATCGTTCATCCAAGGCGCCATGATCGATGCTCTCTTAGGCTGTTGAGGTGCGATGCTGCGGCCCGAGGTCGCGGGTCGTCGCAGCGCAATTCGACCTTTCCGCGTCCTGTCGGCGAAGTGCGGAGACCGCAGAGTTTCGCCTTAGGAGGACACGAGTCTCTCGGGTGCTCACCAAAAAGTTCGCGTGTCGTACACTGATAGTTGGTCGGTACAGCGCGCAACTGGCGTCTTGAATTATTGAAGTGAGGTCGCCGCCACGCGACGGTCCCCGAGGAGACTCGAATGCAACGCATGACCACTCGTACTTGGATCGTGCTCATCGCGGTGACGCTCGTTCTCAACCTGCTTTTCTACTTGCCCGCCTTACTTTCCGTGAAGACCGCTCAACCGAAGTCGGTTGATCTTCCGTACTCGGCTTTTCGCACACAGGTTGACGCGAGCAACGTCGAGTCGGTGACCATTCAAGGGGCGAGGATTTCCGGCGCTTTCAAGAAGGCGGTCGACTGGCCGCCGAGTACGCCCTCCGCATCGTCGTACGCACTCTTCACGACACAGGCGCCTACGTTACCCGCCCAGGACGATACGCTGACAGCCGCTCTCCTCGCCAAGGGCGTCCAACTTACCGCGAAGACGGAGCAGCCTCCAGCATGGGCGACCATTCTGGGAAGTCTGGCCAATATCGTCCCGTTGCTGTTCCTCGTTGGCTTCACCGTGTTGCTCTTCCGGAAAGCGAGACAAGGGCAGCAAACGGCGATGGGATTCGGTCAAAGCAAAGCGAAACTGTACTCTTCGGAGCGGCCGGGCATTACCTTTCGTGATGTCGCCGGCGTCGATGAAGCGAAGACTGAGCTTCAGGAGGTCGTCGAGTTCCTGAAGGATCCGATGCGGTTTGAGAAGCTGGGCGCTAGAATCCCGCGGGGCGTCCTGCTCGTCGGACCTCCAGGTACCGGGAAAACGCTGCTGGCGCGGGCAGTGGCCGGCGAGGCGGGAGTACCGTTTTTCAGTATTAGCGCCACTGAATTCGTCGAGATGTTCGTTGGCGTCGGCGCATCTCGTGTACGAGACCTCTTCGACAAGGCAAAGAAAGCCGCGCCGGCGATCGTGTTTGTGGACGAGATCGACTCGGTTGGCCGGCAGCGGGGGGCCGGCTACGGCAACGTCAACGACGAGCGCGAGCAGACCCTGAATCAACTGCTCGTGGAAATGGACGGCTTCGAGCAGAACCAAGGCGTCATCGTACTCGCGGCTACCAACCGACCGGATGTCCTCGATCCAGCGCTGCTCAGACCAGGGCGCTTCGACCGTGAAGTGACGGTTGAGCGACCGGATCGCGCGGGACGCGAGGCCATCCTCAAGATTCACTCTCGCAAGGTGCCACTCAGCTCCGACGTAAGCCTGGACCTCGTCGCCAAGAAGACGCCTGGATTCGCCGGCGCCGATCTGGCCAACCTGGTCAATGAAGCGGCGCTGGTAGCGGCGCACAAGGGCAAGAACGTGGTCGAGAGCGTCGATTTCAGCGAGGCGCAGGACAAAGTCCTCCTTGGAGTTCGACGGGCCATCATGCTGTCGGATGACGAGCGCCGCATCATTGCCTACCACGAAGGCGGCCACGCGATTGTCGGCCGATTCAGCGAGCACGCCGATCCCATCCAGAAGATCACGATTGTTCCGCGGGGCAGGTCACTCGGCGTTACCCAAATGGTGCCCGATCACGACGCCCATAACTACGGCCGGCGTTACCTGATGGACCGTCTCGCGGTCGCCATGGGAGGTCGGGCCGCCGAGGCGCTCGTCCTCAACGAGGTGACGTCGGGCGCGGAAAACGACTTGAAAGAAGCGTCGAAGCTAGCGCGCCGAATGGTCACGGAATGGGGAATGGCAAGCTCGCTACCGCCGGTAGCCTTCGATCTCGACGGCTCCGCGCCATTCCTCGGCCGGCAGCTCGCTATGGGCGAGCGACAGTACAGTGAAGAGGCGGCGTCGGCGATCGATCGTGAAGTCGAGCGTTTCATCTCAGAAGCCTACAGTCGCGCGACCAACATCATCGAGCAACATCAGCCTGAGCTTGAGGCGTTGGTCGAAGCCTTGCTGCGCGACGAAGTTGTCGAAGGCTCCGCCCTCGACCAACTGATCGGGCCGAAGGCGCAGCCGGCGCTGACGCCGGTCACGTAGCAGTCCGAGCTACTGCCTCATGTCTTCATGGTCGTGGATCGAGTCTTGGACAACGTCGACGGCCCGCTCGAGCAAATCGATGAGGAGAGGGCTGAACTCGACTGGGTACCGGTCGGCGTCCTCCAAATTGCGGTAACCATCGGGCATCGATCCAAGCTGGATCGCCGCCCGAGCGGCGATCCCTGGCAGGGAGGGCGTTTCCCCTATCGGCGTTCCCTGAATCACAACCGGCTGCAAGAGCGATGCGGACCTCGCCGGCGCCGACTCACTCGCAAGAGCGATAAGGTCTCGCTCGTAATTGCCGATGCGATAGACCTGCTTCTTGCCAGGCCATGTACTCTTTTCGCCGGAGACCTTTACTTTCGGTAGAGTGACGCCTGACGGGTCTTCGTACTCGACCAGTTTGTAGACCCCGCCCAATGCGCCTCCAGGGATCCCCCGCTCGATCGAACCGGCTGCGACTCCCAGACTGGTGCCGACGCCATAGCCGTCGATCGGCGCTCCGGATACTTCGAGCTCGGCGATAGAGAACTCATCGAGGTCGCCACTGACCAGAATCTCGACGGATTCGAGTCCCGCATCGTTCAGCACACGACGTACGTAGATGCTGTCATCACGCAGGTCGCCTCCATCCAGCCGTACGGCGACCAACTCGTGTCGTCGGCGCTCGGACGCCCGTCTTGCCGCCTCCACAGCTTTGTGGATGGCCTTCCGCGGGTTGTACGTATCCAGCAACAAGGTATAGCGATCGAAGCTGTCCGCAACTGCTGAGAATGCGTCCTCTTCGCTCGGAAAGAGCTCGACGAGCGCATGCGGGATGGTGCCGGTTGCCTTGAGGTCGTACCGGTACGCGGCGGCTAGGAATGACGTGCTGACGCATCCGCCAATATAGGCCGACCTCGCGACGGTGAACGGTTCACTGGCCCGACGAAAGGCGAAGTCGGCGACGCGCTTGCCTCTCGCCGCGTACGTGATGCGAGCGGCCTTCGTCGCCAGCAACGTGGCGAGGTTGACGGCCTGGAGCAGGCCGGACTCGACGAGCAAGGCCTCTCGAAATGGCGCCGTCACACGGAGCAGTGGTTCGTGTGGGAATGCGACGCTCCCTTCCGGCATTGCCCAGACGTCGCCTGTGAAACGTAGGCGTCTCAGCTCGCGCAGGAACTCCGCGTCGTACGATCGCAAGCCGGCAAGGTATCGGACATCTTCGTCACGGTAGCCGAAGGTGAGGAGAAACTGAATCGCCTGCTGCAGTCCGGCGACGAGGAGGTACGCTCCGCTAAAAGGCGCTCTCCTCGTGTACAGATCGAACGTCGCGACGCCATTCATTCCCGAGCGCCAGCTGACGTACGCCGCATCGGGATGGTAGAGATCGGTCAGCAAGCCGGTGTGAGCCGCCTGGTTGCCGATGTCCTGTCCTCCGCCTCTTGGGGTTGCTGGAAGCATAGTTGACGCCTCTTATTTTGCCCCGTGGGACTTTATATGACCAAAAGGTAAACGGCGTAACCTAGCGAGGAATCCCGTTAGGCATCTTGTGCGCCTATCGTAGTACAAAAGTACACATTAACGTAGTGTAGATCTCGCATCACCGTACCATGCCTGAGCACGGCGGAAAGGCTGAACGACGCCGACCGGCGACGGTGGCATGCCGTTCTTCACTACATGGTGAGCAAGAACGCACGTCGGCGATCGTGGACGTCCCTATCTCAGAAGCGTGCAGTTCAGTCGTTGGTACAGGAGGTTGGCTCGTGGCACGTGGTCGTGTGTTTCTCATCCTTGGCGTAGTCTTCGCACTCATTGCTGGTTTGTCCGTCTATCTTATCGCCAACCAAGCAAAGCCTCAGCAGGTGGCGGTGCAAGACGTGATGGTGGCGGCGGTTGATATTCAGCCGCGTACCTTCATCACCGCGGATAACGCCAAGATGCTCTTCACGGTGACGAAGTGGCCCGTGGCGATGATCCCGCCGAATTCCCTGATGCAGCCGTCCGACGCAGTCAGCAAGGTCATCGTCGATCGAGTGGCAAAGGGTTTGCCGGTCGTTGCGACAAACTTGTCGAGCAGCAAGACGACGGGACAAACGGGCCTCTCCATCGATATCCCCTCGGATATGGTGGCGGAGTCCATGTCAATCGCGGATCCTGACGCCGTTGCCGGCGCCATAGCTCCTGGAGATTATGTCGATATCCTGCTGTCCGCTCCCCACGATGCAACACAGGTCCAGGCCACGCCCACGGCCGGACCGGTTGCTACGCCAGCCCCTAAAGTCCGCGCCGAGGACAACGGAGGCCCGAGCCAGGACGCCTCGTCGGTCACATCGATCACCCAGACCGTGTTGCAGCACGTTAAGGTAATCGCCGTCGGTCAAAAGACCGCGGCAGCGCCTCCCGCGGGTCAACAGGGCGCTCAGCCAGCCGCGGCCAGCGCGACGACCATTACCCTCCTTCTGTCGCATCAAGACGCCCTGCTGATCAAGTTCGTGAAAGATGGCGGCGGCGCGTATGACCTGGTGCTCCGACGCTACGACGACGCGAAGGCCGATAACGTCACGATCCCAGTCACTCGGTCGTATGTGGAAGAGAAGTATAACTTCCTTGGCAAGATCACCCCAACGCCAACGCCGACGAGCGCGACAACTCCGGGCGCGACGCCGAGCCCAACCGCCAAGGCCAGTTAGTCGACGGCTCAGTCGCTAAGGCTACGGATTGAGAGAAGGGTGAGGCATGTCAGCACAGACCAAGATTCGGGTGTTGATCGTCGATGATAACGCTGAGCAACGCAAGAGTCTGACGCTCTTGCTCGGCTTCGAGGACGATATTGAAGTAGTGGGTGAGGCCGGAACGGGCCAGGATGGTCTCGCGCTCGCCATCACCGCGTTGCCGAATATCGTCCTCATGGACATCAATCTGCCCGACATGGACGGGATCAAGGCGACGGACCTCTTGTCGCGCCAGGCAACCGGGATCGACGTCATTATGATGTCGATCCAAGGCGACCCTGACTACTTGCGTCGCTCGATGCTAGCGGGCGCTCGCAATTTCTTGATCAAGCCATTTACGTCGGATGAGCTGACCAGCGTTATTCGACAGGTACACACGATGCAATCGACGCGTCAGCCTGTCATCCGTGCCAGCCAGCAAGCTCCCGTCGATATCCCGCTGGAAGGAACCAC
>JANWKK010000025.1 GCA_025451425.1 Gemmatimonadaceae bacterium | reverse complement strand
CGGCGCGAGCGCGTCGGCGAGCATGTTCGCGCCGTCGGCGTGCGAGCGGTGATAGTCCTGCGGACCGGGTTGTCCTTCCGAGTTCGCTTTCACCAGGAAGCCGCCGAAGTCGGGGACGTAGCGATAGATCTCGTCGACCTTCGCCTGCCACCATGCGCGGACCCTGGCGTCGAGTGGATCGGCCGTCGTTAGGCCTCCGATCTCGATCGGCGCGCTGAAGCGCGCCGTGAGATAGACCGTGATGCCGTACGGTCGAAAGACATTGGCCAGCGCCGCGACCTTGGTGAGGTATTCCGGGGTGAGGACCCTGGCATTCGCGTTGACGTTCGTGAGCACCGTGCCGTTGATCCCAATCGAGGCATTCGCGCGCGCGTAATCGCGATATCGCGGCGACATCGCCGGGAGCGTCGACCAGTCCCACAACGATCGTCCCGCGTAGCCGCGTTCGACCGTCCCGTCGAGGTTATCCCAATGATCGAGCACTCGCCGCCTAACGCGGGGCGCGCTCGTCGTCGCGAACGCGTTGACTGGCTGCTCCGTTTGAACGTCGCGAAGCAGCGCGAACATTCCGTAGAGCACCCCAATGTCGGTATTGGCGGCGACAATCGTGACACGTTTCCCGCCAACGGCTGTCTGACGAATGACGAAGCCATCGCGGCCTAACGTGGCGAGCTCACTCGCCGACACGAGCGAGCGGATCGCGGGAGAGCTTTGCCGCGTGCCGAGAATGAGTCGAGCGCCCTGTGCCGAGCGCCCGATGACGAACGCACTCGCGAGCAACGACTCCAATCCGCGGTGCAGCTCTTCGGCGACGATGGCGAACGTTGGTGATTCCCCATCGAGCTGAATCGGCAGCAGCGCCTCGCGATATTCGCGGAGGCGCTCCGCATTTCGCACGGGACGATACCGCAGCCACAGCTCGTATCCCGAATCGCCGCGCGCGCCACTGGGAATCAGTAACGATGCGACGAGGCAGAGCACGAACCGCCCGCGCACACTCACCACGGAATCTTCGGCGCGCGACTGTCCTTCGGATCGGCCCAGCGCGAATTCGGAATCAGAGGCGTCCCCCCGGGACGAAGTGGATCCTGGTCGTATGGATAATTGCCGAGCCGCTCGAACAGCTCATGATATTCGCCGAGCTTGTCGCGATCGAGCTTGACCCCGAGTCCCGGCGCCGTCGGCACGGCGATCGACCCTCCGCAGTAACACATCCGGCCACCAACAATCACGTCGTCGACGAGCTGGTGATAGTGCGCGTCGGCCGCAAAGGTGAGATTCGGAATCACCGCGCCAAGATGCAGCATCGTCGCAAGCTGAATTCCCAATTCGCCCGACGAATGGACGGCGACGCCAAGCTGAAAGGCCTCACAAATCGCGGCCGCCTTCACGCACGGCCGAATGCCACCCCAGAACGTCGTGTCGAGCAGAATCACGTCGACCGCCGTGTGCAACACGTTCGACGCCAACTGCTCGAAGCCGACGACGACCGTGTTCGTCGCAAGCGGCATGCGCACTTTCTCTCGCGTGCGCCGCATCCCGTGCATCCCGAAGACCGGATCCTCGAGATAGTCGTTATTGATGTCCTCGATCGATTGCGCGAAGGAGATCGCTTGCTCCGTCGACCACACCGCGTTCGGATCGAATCGGAACCGGTCGCCTGGCAACGACTCGGCGAGCGCGCGATAGCATTCGAGCTCGTAGTCCGGATTGAACACGCCTCCTTTGAGCTTGTGCGTCGAGAAGCCGTGCTCGCGCTTGAGCTCTGCCGCCTCTTCGACGAGCTGATCGACGGTACGGACCTCGTTTTCACCGTCAGCGTTCGGATAGCGGAAGAACAGGTACGACGCGAAGGGCACGCGATCGCGCAATCGTCCGCCGAGAATCTCGGAAACAGGGACGCCCCACTTCTGACCGAGGATGTCGAGGCACGCAAACTCGAGTGCGGCGAGCAGCTGCGTGCGATTGTTGTACAGCGACGCCGTCGGATTGGCGATGAGAAAACGCATCTCCTCGAGGCGCGCTGGATCTCGACCGAGCAAATAAGGCTTGAGCGCCTCGAACGCAGCGACGGCGCTCTCGCCGCCACCGCCCATCTCACCGAGGCCAATGAGTCCATCATCGGTCTCGACTTCGACGACGGTGCGGACGAAGCGACCCCAATGACAACCGTTCGCGTGGCGCAAGGGCGCGACGAGCGGCACGGCAACGGGCGTCGCCCGGATATCGATGATCTTCATCGCGTGGAGGACGGAGGACAGGTCGCCGGGCGACCTGATCAAGTCATATTATGACCCAAGATGTTCGCGCTACCGCGGCGTGCTGTCAAGCCAAAACCATAATCGGCCGCGGTTAGGGTGAGGGTAGTCAAACACTTGGACCTAGACGCCACTGAAGACGCTGAAACCGCCGTCGACCGGAATCACCGTGCCGGTGACGAATGACGCGGCGTCGCTGCACAGCCAATGCACTGGTCCAAGTAATTCCTCGGGGCGCCCGAGTCGACCCATCGGTGTTTGCCGCAGTACCGCCTTCGCGCGCTCGGTGTAGCTCCCGTCGTCGTTCAACATCACGGCACGGTTCTGCGTCGTGACAAAGAATCCAGGCGCGATCGCGTTCACGCGAACACCATCGCCGTGGCGGCGCGCAATGTCGACCGCGAGCCAGCGCGTGAAGTTGTCGACGCCCGCTTTCGCGATCGAGTAGCCCATCACGCCGCTCAAGGCCTGCATCGCCGCCATCGACGAAATGTTCACGATGGAACCGGTGCGCTGCGTCGCCATCTGCTCGCCGATCACCATCGACGGAATGACTGTACCGTGGAGGTTCAGCCGCAACACCTCGTCGAAGGCATCGAGCGGTATTTCGAACACGCTAATCGCGTCGCTCCTCGCTCGCGCGACGTTCCCCCCCGCTGCGTTCACGAGAATGTCGATCTGTCCCCACTCGCGAATGAGCTGCGCCGCGGCGCGCTGCGTCTCGTCCCGATCGAGCACATCGGCGACGATCCCGATCGCCTCGCCGCCTTCATGCGTGATGACTTCGGCTTCACGCTCCGCGGCATCCGCACGCCGGCCGATGATCGCTATGCGCGCGCCCGCCCGCGCGAGCCCGCGCGCGATCGCGCTCCCGAGCACACCATAACCGCCCGTGATCGCCGCGACGCGACCGCGAATGTCGAAAGACGTCGATGTGAGCATAGTTCCAGTCGGCTCTTGTCATCCTGTGGAGCGAAGCGACGCATCTGCTTCGAGCACCAGCGAGCAGCAGATTGACTTCGGGCTGATCGCAATCGAAGGTGAATGTGAAGCGCGATCGTTGCGCGATCGGTCGCCGTTGCACGACACACATTGAAACCGGAATCGGCGCAATGTTCAATAGCAGAACGTGTCAGTACCACCGACTCGCGAATCTCGCTCTCTTGATTCTCAGCCTCACAAGCGCCGTCTCCGCATTGGCGCAACAACAAAGCGCGAGTCAGCGCGACACCACGTCGCATGCAACGTGGACGGCAGCCGACGATCACAAAAACATGATGCAGCAACTCGGAATCCGAGCGCTGCGCCCCGGTCCGAGCGGCAACGAACAGGATCCGAATCACGCCAACTATGACGAGACGAAAGCCAATCCCTTCACCTCGTTACCCGACGCACTGAGGCTCAACTCCGGCCAGCGCGTCACGACCCGTGCGCTCTGGCCAAAGCGGCGCGCGGAAATCGTCGAAGACTTCGAGCGAGAAGTCTACGGACGTATTCCGAAGAACATGCCGAGGGTCACCTGGCGCGTGACCGCAAGCGACAGCGGAACCCTCGCCGGACGGCGTGTCACCGCCAAGCAGATGACCGGTGACGTCGACAACTCCGCATTTCCAGAGATCACCGTCGACATCCCACTCACGGTCGTCGTTCCGTCAGACGCGAAGGGACCGGTCCCGCTCATGATCATGATCCGGCCCGGAGGCATCGACCAAGCACTCGAACGACCCGCGCCCGCGGGTGCACGACCAAATCCATTCGCTCCGCCGCCACCTGCTCCCGGTGACGACGCTCCCACCACGGAACAGCTGATCATGGATGGATGGGGGTTCGCATTTTTGAATCCAACGAGCGTGCAGGCCGACAACGGCGCGGGTCTCACGCGCGGCATCATCGGTCTCGTCAACAAGGCTCGGCCACGGAAGCCTGACGACTGGGGCGCGCTGCGCGCGTGGGCGTGGGGAGCCTCGCGCGCCCTTGATTATCTCGAGACCGATCCCGCGGTCAATGCGAAGCACGTCGGGGTGGAGGGTGTCTCGCGTTATGGCAAGGCCGCACTCGTCGCGATGGCCTTCGACACGCGCTTCGCGGCCGTGCTCATCGGATCGTCAGGCGAAGGCGGTGCGAAGCTGCATCGGCGCAATTGGGGTGAGGCCGTCGAAAGCCTCGCGGGCTCGGGCGAGTATCACTGGATGGCCGGCAACTTCCTCAAGTACGGCGCATCCGACGCGACGTTCGGCGCCAAGACGCCTAACGACCTACCGGTCGACTCGCACGAGTTGCTCGCGCTCTGCGCGCCCCGACTCACCTTCGTCAGCTACGGCATTCCCGAGAAGGGCGATGCGAAGTGGCTCGACCACCAGGGCAGCTTCATGGCAGCCGTCGCCGCTCAACCAGTCTTTCGTCTCCTCGGCGCGCGCGACATGGGCGTCCCCGACGAGTACATGAATGCTAAGATGCCGCCTGTGAACGTCGGGCTGCTCGATGGACAGCTCGCGTGGCGTCAGCACGATCGCGGCCACACCGACGCGCCGAACTGGAAGTACTTCCTGTCCTGGACCGATTTTCATTTCAATCGACGCTACACGCCCACTCCCGCTGTCACCGGGCCGGCGTCGATCGCGTCCCCCGCATCCAATCAGCAGCCGCATCGGGCCGACCAGCCTGCGCCACGGACCGATTCGAACTCGATGCTTGCGCATCAGCAGCTGCTCGCGAAGCGAACGCAAGGAAGGATCGACGTGTACTTCGAGGGCAACTCGATCACGCGTCGTTGGGGCGCAACGGATTACCCGCAGTTCCTCGCCAACTGGAAAGCCAACTTCTTCGGCTGGAATGCCGCGGACTTCGGCTGGGGCGGCGATCGCATCGAGAATGTGCTCTGGCGCATCGAGAACGGGGAGCTCGATGGAGTGAACCCCAAAGTCATCGTGCTCCTCGCCGGCACCAACAATGTCGGCAAGGAGCCCGGCGGTGGCGAGCGGATTGCCGATATCACGCGCGGCATCAGGGCGCTGCTCGAGCTCTGTCAGCGCAAGGCGCCTAACGCGACGATCATCCTCACCGGGATCTTTCCACGCAGCGACGCAGCCGTGATGCCTGAGATCGTTCGCATCAACGACAACATCTCCCATTTCGCCGACGGTCGCCGCGTTCGCTACCTCAACATCAACGACCAGCTCGCCGACAGGGATGGCAAGCTATTCGACGGGATGACGGTCGATGGCCTGCATCCGACGCTGCGCGGATATCAGATCTGGGCCGACGCGCTCAAACCGATTCTCACCGAGCTGCTTGGTCCGCCGGCAGCCACCGATCGCGCCCCACCTCCGACGGGGGACCCCAGCGCCCACCGGCCCTGACGCATCAGCCGTAAGTCTCGCCTGGCTCGTGAGGCAACGTGAACTGGAACGTCGCACCGCCGGCCGGATTTGCGCTTGCCCACAGCCGGCCCCGGTGCGACCCGATGATCGCGCGGCTGATCGACAGGCCCATGCCGGTTCCCTTGGGCTTCGTGGTGAAAAACGCGTCGAAGATGCGATCCACGTGCTCGGTTGGCAGGCCAATTCCCGTGTCGGTCACGGAGATCTGGATCTCACCAGCCGGGTTTCGTCGCGACGTGATCTGCAGGTCGCCCGACCGCCCTTCATCGCCTCGATCGCGTTGAGCATGAGGTTGAGCAGCACTTGCTGCAACTGCACGCGATCGCCGATGAGTGATGGAAGTGTCGGCTCCAGATCGGTCGTTATCGAGACGTCATGAACGGTGGCCTCGCGCTCGAGAAGCGCCGCCACTTCTAGAACGAGGTCATTGACATCCAGTATGTCCCGCCGCGGCGCGCTGCGCGTGTACATCGAACGAACGCGATCGATGATGTCGTTCGCGCGCCTTACCTCGATCGACATGCGCGCGGCGGCGGCGCGGACTTCGTCGAGATCCGGTACCGTTCGCGCGAGCCACCGTACGCACGTATCCGCGCTGACCTGGGCGGCGGTAATGGGTTGCTTGATGTCGTGCGTGATCGAGCCGGCGAGCTCGCCCATCGTGAGAATGCGGCTCATGTACGCGAGGTCGGCCTGCGCCTGGCGCAGCCGCTCGCGCTCCTGCTCCGCACGCCTGCGCTCGCTGAGGTCGAGCACAAATGCGACCGTCTCGTTCGGCGACTCTCCGTACGTAGCGACGCCGATGAGCACGGGCACGCGGCTCCCGTCGCGGTGAAAGTATTCCTTCTCGAAGACGTCGCAGATTCCCGTCTCGCGTATCTGGACAGCCGCTCGTTCGCTGACGGTCGACCATTCCGGCGGGGTGAAGTCTCTCCATCGCAGCCGCCCCGCCTTGACGTCGTCTCTCGTGTATCCGAGCATGTGAAGGTACGCCTCGTTCGCTTCGATCACATTACTGTCGCGATCGGAGAACACGATGCCAACGATGTTCGAATCGACCAACCGCCGGATCTTTGCTTCGCGCTCCCGAAGCTCGTGATAGAGCGCGAGCGTCTCCTGGTGGTGTTGCTCCCGCTCGACCTGGGCGCGGCGCCGATCGTCGACGTCGATGCAAGTTCCCAGAAATCCTTTGAAGACGCCGTCGTCGCCAAAGTGCGGCGTGCCGCGATCGAACACCCATCGATAGAGGCCGTCATAGCGGCGTAATCGGTACTCCATCTCGAAGGCTCTGCGGGAGTGAAAGCTCTCGAGATAAAAGTTGACGCACCCTTCGAGGTCCTCTGGATGCACACCCTCGGCCCAGCCGTCGCCGACTTCTTGCTCCATCGAGCGGCCGGTGAACGCGAGCCACGTCTCGTTGAAGAAGTCACAACGGGCGTCGAGGCCGGAGCGCCAGATCATCATTGACGAGTACTCAACGAGCGCGCGGTATTCAGCGCCGCTGAGGGCACTGCCATCGGAGGTATGGTACGACCCTAATTGTGGGATGCTCGTCGCAAGCTCTGGATTCATCGTTAGGCGTTATCCTGGAAATTGCGACTGTCTGCACCCGCGAATGTAGCATCTCAGCGCGCATTGGATAGCTCGCGACCGGGGATGCGACCGGGCGCAACCGCCCGCGCGGCTACGCGAATCCGTCCGCTTGTGAGATCGCGCCGTCTGACACCGGCAGTGCCGCTGGAGAGCGCGGCCGCCTCGGCACTCGATGCCGGGCGCTGCCTAACGGCAAACGCTCGTCACCATCACGTAACGGCCCGGTGTTCGCCTGGTCGTTGTTCGATTCGAAATCGTCATGTTGTCGAGGCATAGCGGCAGTTGCGACAAGGTGAACCCGCGAGCAGCATCGAGCGGGGGAAAAACGAAGCGGCCCCTCGCACCGCGTGGATGGGAGGGGCCGCTCATCGCGCCAGCGTGGCGCTTCTCGAAGCGCTCTAGGTGTTCCTCTCCCATGCACAGAAGCCCCCGACCGAATGGCCGAGGGCGCTGCTAAGGAGGAGAACGCGCACGTAATGCATACTGGCGAAGCTAAAGCGCGAACGCGCGGCGTCAAGCAGCCGGGTGCATTGCGTCCGCGATCGCCGGCTCGGTACGCTCACTCGACGAGCACTTCGTTCCATTCCCGAATCGTCCAACGCGCGACGATGCCGTGCTGGACGAATGGATCGAGCCGCACGAACTCCTCGGCGGCGGCGCGGCTGGTGAAGATGCCTAACGCTCCGCCCGCCGGCTCATCAGTGAACGGGCCAACCATGAGCAAACGCTTATCGGCGTGAAACGCTGCCCACAACGCTCGATGAGCCGCGATGTGTGCCGGAACGTTCGTTCGGAAATCGGGAGTCGCCTCGTAGATAAGAGCGTATTTCACTAGGGCGGCCCCCGAAAGAACGTCAAGTATGAGCGTTTCCGCCGAAGCAGCTACCGTGCGGTGTCGCCCAGATCTCGGTCCAACTCGCGCATCGCCGCTTGATAGTACGGATCCGCGGGTGGCAGATCTCTGACCTGCTTTCGCTGGTCGACCCTTGCCGGCCCGCCCACGAGCCGCGAGATCAGGCGGAAGCCTCCGTACCCGACCAGCGCGATGACCGCGACTTTCAGTGCGAGAATGGCGATACCGACGAGCGCGCCAAGAATGCCGAGCGCCGTTGCTAACACAATGATTGAAAGAGGGATCGCCACGCAGAGGGCGATCACCACCTTGAGGAACGTCCAGAGCACTCTCATTGGTACTCCTCCTGGTAAAACGAACAAATCGACCCATTCACTACGAAGCAGACGGTCCGATGATTCACAACGGCCCGGTCACGACGCAAACGTCCTAGTTCGGGCGAGACGGACGCGGCCCCAATGGGATCCGGCACCCGAAGTGCGGTGCCACGCGCAT
>JANWKK010000024.1 GCA_025451425.1 Gemmatimonadaceae bacterium | reverse complement strand
GAATCGGAAGCGGAGGCAGTCTCCGTCGGCCTGAACGCCGGTGCGTGGGACTTTAAAGAGCTAAAAACAGCGCCCCCTGCCGATGAGCTGCGCGATTCGCTCGCGGAGGCGGTGATCCTTGGCACTGGGCCCGCGGTCGAACGCGGCGTGGCAACCGGCCGCGCCATCGGCGAAGGACACTCCCTCGCGCGTCGTCTTGGCATGCTGCCCGGGAACATCTGCACCCCCGAGTACCTCGCCGACACGGCGCGCGAAATCGGACAGCGACATGGAATGGCGGTGACGGTGCTTGGACGCGCCGAGATGGAGCGCGAGAAGATGGGATCGTTCCTGTGTGTCGCGCAGGGGACGCCGCAGGATCCGAAGCTGATCGTCCTCGAGCATCGCCGCGGGAAACCGAACGACAAGCCGGTTGGCTTGGTGGGGAAGGGACTTTGCTTCGATTCCGGGGGTATATCGATCAAGCCGGCCCAGGGTATGGAGTGGATGAAGTTCGACATGTGCGGCGCGGCTGGCGTACTCGGAGCGATGGAAACGATCGGGCGGTTGCAACTGCCGGTGAACGTCGTCGGTCTCATCGGCTCGACGACGAACATGCCGTCGGGAACGGCGGTGAAGCCGGGCGATGTGGTGCAGGCTAGTAATGGCACGTACATAGAGATCATCAACACCGATGCCGAGGGCCGGTTGGTGTTGGCCGACGTACTGGCGTACGCGGCGCGCTTCAAGCCCGCGGCGGTCATCGATGCCGCGACGCTCACGGGCGCCTGCGTCATCGCGTTAGGCCACACGGCAACGGGCGTCATGGGAAGCGACGACGCGCTCGTGCAAGAAGTACTCGATGCCGGGAAGCGCGCTGGGGAGCCGGGATGGCCGCTGCCGCTGTGGGACGATTACAAAGAGCTCATCAAGTCGGACGTCGCCGATATCAAGAATTCGGGTGGCCGGCCCGCAGGGACGATCACGGCTGCGCTGTTCTTGAAGGCGTTCGCCGAAGATTATCCGTGGGTCCATCTCGATATCGCGGGCACGGCCTACACAGAATCAGATCTCGGCACGGTTCCACGTGGTCCAACGGGAGTTCCCGTGGGGACGTTCGTCGAATTCGTGCGAGGACGGACGCGCTGATCAACCGCGCGCGGCGTTTCCTCATGATGGTGGGCCTCGGCCTGACGGTCGGGGCCGTTTTGTACCGTTCCGCAGGTGCCCAGGCCGATACAACGCGAGCCAAGCGCGATACCTCCCGCGTTAGGCGCGACTCGGCTGGCAAGGACTCGGCGACGATCAAAATCCCCGCGCGACCGACTGCCGATTCTCTGCTGCGCGACACGCTGGCTAAGCGCGATTCGACTCGGCCGAAGCCGCCGGTCCGTGATTCGATCCAGCCACCATACACTCGGGCTCCGATGCCCGTACCTCTCGAAATCGGTCGCACGCTGATTTTCGACAAAGTGGCGCTGTTCGCATCAGGTGCGGTGACGCTGCAAGACCTACTGGATCGAATACCCGGCATTACCGGCTTGCGATCAGGTTGGCTCGCATCGCCGATGATGTCGTCGTACATGGGAGACGTTAGGCGCGTACGGGTGTTCTTCGATGGCGTCGAGTACGACGAGGTCGACGAACGGACGCGGGGTCTGCTCGATCTCACGGAGGTGCAACTCTGGACGCTCGAAGAGCTACGCATCGAGTGGGGCGCAACCGAGGTGCGCGTCTATACGCGTACATGGCGCATCGAGCGAACGACGCCGTACTCGCGCGTCGACATCAGCACCGGCGACCAGCAGACCAATCTCTATCGAGGGTTCTTCGGAAAGCGATTTGGCGGCGGCGAGGGCATACAGTTCGGAGCGCAACAGTACGGCACAACGCCACCAGGACGCATCAGCCCCAGCAGCGATCAGATTTCACTCCTTGCCCGTCTCGGTTGGGCGAAGCGCGGCTGGAGCTTCGATGCATTTGCGTTGCGCACGAGTCGCGACCGAGGCGAGATCAATCCTCAGCCAATCCGCGGCACGGTCGCGGTCGACAGCATTCCCGCGCTGACCGCTGCGCGGACAGACGCGTACGTTCGCGCGGGCTATGGCGACCCTGAGCACGGGCCCTGGCTTCAGGCGATGGCGAGCTCAGTCGGGTACACGATCTCGCACACATCGAACAACGGATTCGGCCTACCGAGCAGCGATACGCTGCTGAAAGACACCACTCGCTTTCGAGCGCAGTACATCGCGCAGGGTGGTCTCACCCTCGGTCCGGTTCGGCTCGAGGCGGCCGAGCGGTTCCGCGTCGGCGATCTCAATCTGTCGCCAGTGCCGCTGTGCGCAGTTTGCGTGGCCTCGAGGCTGGCGGAGCGGGCGAAGCGGACGCTTTGGACGCCGTCGGGACGCGTGGAGTTCGTCACCGGGCCACTCTCGGTCTCGGCCTTCGCTGAAGGAATGGGCCCCGACTCACTGAATCGAGCGGAAGTGACGGCGCGCCTAACGCCGCTGCCATTTTTGAGCGTTGTCGGCGCGGTCGGGACGAGCAAAGACCAGCAGACTCCCGACTCGAGTGCAACGACGAACTTCATTCGTGGAGAGGCTGCGATCAGGCTGTTCGGGGGCCTGTGGATGAGCGGCGGCTTGCTTCGTCGTGACAGCACGCTGCTCGTTCCACCGCGGGTGTTCGGAGCGCCGTTCGTCGCCGTCGAAGGGACTCCAGCCACCGGCTACATGGCAAAAGTGGAGGGCACGATCTACAAGGCGCTGCGCGTCGCTGCATTTGCTGTGCGTTGGAACGACACGTCGGGCTTCTATCGTCCGCGCTATCAGACTCGGTCCGAGCTCTACCTCGCAAGCAATTGGTTGAGTCGCTTCCCGAGCGGGAACTTCAGCTTCCTCGCTTCCGTGACGCACGAATATCGATCGCGGACGTTGTTCCCGGTGTTGCTGGACACGACGAGCGGGTTGCAGGCGATCCCGGTGCCGGATTCACGAATCTGGAACTTCCATCTCGAGATCCGGATCGTGAGTGCGATCTTCACCTATCAGTTCCGTGATGTTCGCGGGGATCCGTACGAGCTCGTTCCCGGTTACCTGATGCCGCGACTGAACCAGTTCTACGGCGTGCGCTGGGAGTTCTGGAATTGACAAGGTTGTTGTCAGCCCACATGTTACGCGCTTGTCGATGATACGGAGCATGACCGGGTTCGGATCCGCGGAAGGCGAGGTCGGCGGGGCACTGGTTGCTGTCGAGGTGCGATCCGTCAATCATCGGTTCTTCAACCCTTCCATCAAGCTGCCGTCGGAGTTCGGGAAGTTCGAAGGTGAAGTTCGCGACGCCCTTCGGAAGGGAGTGAGCCGCGGTCACGTAACGCTGGTCGCGCGAATCTCGCGCGAGCAGGCCGAGGGCCGCATCGACGAGTCGCGATTCGCCTCGTACGTGCAACAACTGCGGGAGCTGCAGCAGCGCTATGGGCTGGACGCAGCGCTCGACGTCGGTACGATCCTGCGGCTGCCCGATGTTCTAGGCTCGCGAGAAAACGGCGCGGAGCCCACCGGCTGTGCACAGGAGCTCGTAGAGATCGTATCGCGCGCCGTTGGGGCGCTCGATGCAATGCGAGTCGCAGAAGGTGAACGACTCGCGACATACATCCTCGAGCGGTTGCAGATGATCGAGGAGGCAGTGGAACGCGTTGCCACTCGGGCACCGGCGAGGCTCGTGGAGCAGCGCGACCGGCTGCGGCAGGCGGTGCAGGAATTGGCGGGCGGCGTCACACTGGACGATCAGCGGCTGGCGCAGGAGATCGCGATTCTCGCGGACCGACTGGACGTGAGCGAAGAGATCTCGCGGTTCCGCTCACATTTCGATGCGTTCCGATCGACGCTCAAAGCTCCTCCGGCCGACGGCGTAGGAAAGCGGCTGGGCTTCCTGCTTCAGGAGCTGCTGCGAGAAGCGAACACGACCGGGAGCAAGGCCAACGACGCGGCCATTCTTCAGGATGTGCTGGGCATCAAGGAGGAGCTGGAGCGAATTCGGGAGCAGGTGGAGAACCTGGAGTGAACCCGTTCCCAATCATCCTCTCGTCGCCGTCTGGCGGCGGAAAGACGACGATTGCGCGGGAGCTGCTCCAGAAGCGGACGGACCTCGGGTATTCGGTTTCGTGTACGACGCGCGCTCCCAGGGTCGGAGAAATCGAGGGAATGGATTATTATTTTCTCTCCGGTGCCGAGTTCGAGCGCCGGCGCGATCATGGTGAATTTGCCGAGTCCGCGCAGGTGCACGAGAACTTGTATGGCACGCTGCGGTCGGAGATCGAGCGCGTTCTTGGGGCGGGGAAGCACGTGGTCATGGACATCGATGTCCAGGGAGCGCAGCAGTTCGTGCGCGCCTTTCCGCAATCGGTGACAATCTTTGTCCTACCACCGTCGGCGGAGATATTGCTAGAGCGGTTGCGCCAGCGTCAAACGGAATCGAGAGAACAGCTGGCGAGGCGATTGCAATCGGCGCTTCAGGAGCTGCAAGCGGTCGATCTGTACGAATACGTGGTCGTCAACGACGATTTGGCCAAGGTGGTGGCGCGGGTGTCGTCGATCATCGACGCCGAAGTCGTGAGACGTGGGCGGGTCGAGGGGCTGAGGCATCAGGTCTCTTCCCTCGTGCAGCGTTTGGAGCGTGAGTTACGGAATTGAGCGTTTTTTCATCACTCAGCGAGACTATCAATGCGCGTTTTTACTCCTAGTGACCTCGTCGGCAAGGACAAGGCGGCGAACAAGTACCTCGGCGTTCTGATTGCGGCCAAGCACGCCCGCGTGCTGAACGAGTTCCCACGCGATCGTTCGTCGACACGCGAGAAGAAGCTCACGACGCGCTCGATGGAGGAGTTGTCGACCGGCAGCATCGTCTATCGCGTCGTTCCGCGTCGTCGAGCCGAGTAGCGTCAGACCCGGCTCCGCCTTCGCCGATGCGGCCGTTTGACGGTCGTCGGGTTCTGCTTGGCGTCACGGGCGGCATCGCGAGCTACAAATCGGCGTGGCTCGCGCGGTTGTTAGGCAAGGCCGGCGCCGAGGTGGACGTCGTTCTCACTGCAAGCGCCGAGGAATTCATAGGGCGGGTCACGTTCGAGGCGCTCACTGGTCGCGCGGTACACACGAGCCTTTTCGACGCCGGCCGAGCCCTGGACCACATCAAGCTTGCACGCGAAGCACACACGATCGTCGTTGCTCCCGCGACAGCCGATTTCATCGCGCGCGCCGCTGCCGGTCAAGCCGGCGATCTCCTGTCAGCGGTACTGCTCGCGACCAAAGCGCCCGTCCTGATCGTGCCCGCGATGAACGACGCGATGTGGGCGCACCGCCAGACGACTGAAAACGTTAAGCATCTTCGTGAGGTGCTTGGCTACCGAATTCTCGAGCCCGAAGAAGGTATGCTCGCCGCGGGCGAAGGGAGCGGTCCGGGGCGCATGCCGGAGCCAGAAACCATTGTTGCCTACGTCGGCCGTCTGCTCGAAAACAATTCCACGCTTCGCGGCAAACGCATCCTCGTCACCGCGGGTCCGACTCGTGAGGCACTCGATCCCGTCCGCTTCATCTCGAATCGGAGCAGCGGCAAGATGGGCGTCGCGATCGCCGCCGCAGCATGGCGGCGCGGCGCAGAGGTGACGCTCATTGCGGGTCCGATGAGCGTTTCCGCTCCGGTCGGCGTCACTTCGCGCGACGTGGAGACGACGGAAGACATGGCCGCGGCCGTCGAGCAAGAACTGCCGAACGCGGAAGCGCTGATCATGGCCGCCGCGCCCGCGGACTTTCGCGCCGAGGAGCCAGCGACGTCGAAGATCAAGAAAAAATCGGCGCGGAAAGCCGTCGCGTTGACATCGACCCGAGATATTCTCGCCAGCACTCGAAAGGCGCGCCGGAAGAACGCGGTGATCGTGGGTTTCGCTCTGGAGACGGACGACGTCGTCCGGAATGCGCGCGAGAAGCTCGATGCGAAGGCGCTCGATTTGATCGTCGTGAACGACGCGCGTGAGCCGGGCGCGGGCTTCGAAGTCAACACAAATCGCGTCACGCTTATTGGCGCGGACGGGACGGAAGAAGTGCTTCCTCTCCTCAGCAAAGACGACGTCGCCGATCAGATCCTCGATCGGGTGGAGAAGTTGTTACGTGACCGATCCTAGGGAGCAGCTGCGCCGGTACCTCGAGCAACGCCGTGAGCTCGGCGAGCGTGAGCTCGTGCTCGACCACCTCAGCGTCGAGGAGGCACTGCGCATTGTGGGCGGCGCGCCGCCCATGGCCGCGAAAAATGCTGACGAGCCGCGTGACGTTAGGCAGCCGGAGGCGCCGTCCTCTGACGATTGGCGTACAGCGCTGCGCGCGGCAGGTGCTGGACCGGGCAGGGAGGGCGAGCGTCTGCAAACTCAGAAGGGCATCCCCGCCTCGACACCCGAGGTTGGAGGACAACTCGCGCCGGCGGGTATCGTCGTCGGCACCACGTCGCGTGAACTTTTCGGCTCTGGCGGACCCAGTCTCGACTCACTGGAATCTCTGGAGAAGGCGATCGCGACATGCACGCGGTGCCCGCTCTACGCGACGGCGAAGAATCCAGTGCCCGGTGAAGGAAATCCGCAAGCGGACCTCATGGTCGTCGGCGAAGCACCGGGCGCGACCGAGGATGAAACCGGCCGGCCGTTCGTTGGGCAGGCCGGGCAGCTGCTCGAGAAGATTTTGGCCGCCATCAAGTTTTCGCGGGAGGACGTGTTCATCGTCAACGTCCTGAAGCATCGCCCACCGGGAAACCGAAATCCGCTCCCACAAGAGGTTTCCGCCTGTAGCCCTTATCTGGTACGTCAAATCGAACTGATTCGGCCGAAGGTTGTCGTCGCGCTGGGGACGTTCGCCGCGCAGACATTGCTCGACACAAAACTTTCCATTGGGAAGCTGCGGGGACAGATTCATCGCTATTATGGGGTTCCCCTGATCGTCACGTATCACCCCGCCGCGCTTCTGCGAAACCCCGCTTGGAAGCGCCCCACCTGGGAAGATGTCCAGCTCGCCCGTCGAATACTCGATCGCGCCCTCAGCGGCGCGTGATCCCTATCGCGATCGTCGTCCCCCGTACTCCGACGACGCAGAGCAAGCCGTACTCTCGGCGATGCTCATGGATCAGGACGCGGTCCTCCGCGCAACGGAGACCGTCGACGACACGATGTTCTACGCGGAGCGTCATCGCCGGATCTTCCGTGCGATGATCGCGATCACGGAGCGCGGCGGAGTCGCTGATCCGCTCACGCTCTCGGAGGAGCTTTCACGGCGGGGTGAGCTCGACGCATCGGGCGGTAAGGACTACATCGGCTTTCTCGTCGACGTCGTGCCAACGGCGGCGAACATCGACTATCACGCGCAGATTGTAAAGGAAAAGGCGCTGCGCCGCCGATTGATCGAAGTTTCCACGATCATCGTGCAGGAGGCTTACGAGAGCCAGCTCACGAGCTTCGAGCTGCTCGACGACGCCGAAGCAAGGATCTTTCAGGTCGCGCAGGCGCGCGCGCGCGAAGGCTACACCCGCATCAAGGAGCTGCTCTGGCCACCGATGGAGCGCATCGAAGCGCTCCAGCATGGCGGCAACACTGTCACTGGCGTCGCGAGCGGCTTCAACGATCTCGACGATCTGACGTCGGGATTCCAACCGGCCGATCTCGTCATCGTCGCAGCGCGCCCGTCGATGGGAAAAACGGCGTTCTGCCTCAACGTGGCGCAGCACGCGGCGATCGTCGATCAAGTGCCAGTTGCGTTCTTCTCGCTCGAAATGAGCAAGGAATCGCTCGTTCAGCGTATGCTCACCGCGGAGGCGCGCATCGACGCACAGCGGCTGCGCAAAGGAATGCTCCGGGACGATGATTTTCCGCGCCTTGCTCGCGCGGCCGGGATACTAAGTTCGGCGCCAGTGTGGATCGACGACACGCCAGGCATCACGCTGCTCGAGATGCGGTCGAAGGCGCGGCGACTCAAGGCAGAATCGGGCGTGAAGCTCGTGGTCGTCGACTACCTGCAGCTCATGCAAGGTCCCACGAACTCCGAGAGCAGACAGCAGGAGGTCAGCATGATCTCGCGAGGGCTCAAGGCACTCGCAAAAGAGTTGAGCGTTCCCGTAATTGCGCTCTCGCAGCTCTCCCGCGCGCCTGAACAGCGCACGGGCGAGCACAAGCGGCCGCAGCTGTCCGATCTCCGTGAGTCCGGCGCGATCGAGCAGGACGCTGACCTGATCATGTTCCTCTACCGACAGGAGATGTACGACGGGCCTGTCGACAAGGACGGAAATTCGCTCGAGGGCAAGGCCGAGGTCATCATCGGCAAGCAGCGCAACGGCCCAACGGGCGTCGTCAATCTACATTTCCATAAACAGTACACGCGATTCGAGAACTATTCGAAGCGCGGGCCAGAATCGGGACGTGCCTTGTCATCCTGAGGAGCGCCAGCGACGAAGGATCTAGTATCCGAGTCACGTGGCTTGCTTCTAACAAGGCACGCTAGATCCTTCGCTTCGCTCAGGATGACAGGCTGATGGCAAAAACCAAGACCATTTACCGCTGCACCGAATGCGGCGCCGAGTACTCGAAGTGGCAGGGGCGCTGCGACACGTGCAGTGAGTGGAATACGCTCGTCGAAGAGACGGTCGCGCCGAGAGTAGTGGTCGGTGCGGGCGGATCCGCGCGCCGGATCGGCGGAACCCGAACGTTAGGCGAGGGTGGAAGCGTCGCGACGACTCCGCGGCTCCGCGATATAAGTGGCTCGGAAGCCAAACGCTGGAAGACCGGTCTTGACGAGTTCGATTTCGTGGTCGGCGGTGGCATTGTGCCGGGCTCGATGATCCTGATTGGCGGCGAGCCTGGCATCGGCAAGTCCACGCTGCTGCTGCAAGTCGCCGGGCGATTGCAGGCGATCGGCCACCGCACGTTGTACGCGTCAGGCGAAGAATCGCCGCTTCAGGTGAAGCTCCGCGCAGATCGCTTGAGCGGCGACGCCGGCGACGTCGAGCTGTTGAGCGAGACGAACCTCGAAACGATTCTCGCGACCGCCAGCGCCACGTCTCCGTCCGCCCTGATCGTCGATTCGATTCAGACGATCTTCACCGCCGATCTCGAGGGTGCGCCGGGCAACGTCGGTCAGGTTCGCGAGTGCGCCGCGCGTCTGATGCGATTCGCGAAGGACAGCGGGACCACGGTCTTCGTCGTCGGCCACGTTACCAAGGGTGGCGGCATCGCGGGACCGAAGACGCTCGAGCACATCGTTGATACAGTTCTGTACTTCGAGGGCGAGAGCACTCTGGATCACCGGGTGCTTCGTGCGACGAAGAATCGTTTCGGCTCTGTCGACGAGATCGGGGTGTTTCGCATGTCCGAAACTGGCCTCGATCCCGTCCAGAATCCGTCGGAGTTGTTCCTTGGTGATCGCAACAGCCGCGCGTCCGGCAGCGCGATCACTGCGCTGCTCGAGGGCACGCGGCCGGTTTTGATCGAAGTGCAGGCGCTTGCCGCGAAAGCAGGGTTCGGGACGCCACAGCGCGTTGCTACAGGATACGACGGACGGCGGCTCGCCCTTTTGCTCGCAGTGCTCGATAAGCGAGCGGGCCTCTCCTTTGCCACGCTGGATGTGTTCCTG
>JANWKK010000023.1 GCA_025451425.1 Gemmatimonadaceae bacterium | reverse complement strand
GGCTTTCGTCGTTCACCTCGACATTGCGTCCGACCTGTCCGGTCGCGACGCGCGTCGAACGCACGCAGATGATGCCTTTCTTCTGTTGCGCCTCGAGCGCCGCGAGCGCGGGCTTCGTCATGTTGCCATTCCCAACGCCGGCGATGATGATCCCCTTCGCACCGGCCGCGGCAGCGGCGTTGATCAGCGCGCCGTCCATGTTCTCCGTCGCCATAATGATGTCGACGCGCGGCAAGACGGTGGTCTTCTCGACGGCGAAATCTGAGCTCTCGGTATTCTTGCCGACGGGACCGCGATACCATTCCGGCACGCCGTAGGCAACGGTGCCGATCAAGCCGGAGAGCGGCGACATGAAAGTCTGGACGGCCGTCGTGCTCGTCTTCGTGAGCGAGGCCGCGCCGTGGATCCAGTCGTTGACGACGACGAGCACGCCTTTGCCCGCCGCGTCCTTGTTGGCGGCGACCGCGACCGCGTTGTAGAAGTTCAGCGGACCATCCGCGGACAGTGCCGTCGACGGTCGCATCGAAGCCGTCAAGACCACGGGCTTTCTCGACTTCACGACGAGATTGAGAAAGTACGCGGTCTCTTCGATCGTGTCGGTGCCGTGCGTGATGACGACTCCCGACACATCCGGCATCGCCAAGAGCTCGTTGACGCGATTCGCCAGCTTGAGCCAGGTCTCGTCGTTCATGTCCTGCGAGCCGATATTCGAGATCTGCTCGCCACGTAAGTGCGCCAGCTTCTTAGCCTGCGGCACCGCGTTGAGAAGTTGCTCGACCCCGACCTGGCCGCTCGAGTAGCCGGCCTGCACGTCGCTGGCCGCGGCTCCGGCGATCGTGCCACCGGTTGCGAGCACGACGACGGTGGGAAGTCCGTCGTGATTCCCGCCGTCGCCACCCTGTTGTGCGACGGCCAACGGCGCGCTCGCGATCCCGAGCGCAAGGGTTAGCGACAGGATGTGAACGTCTCGTCTCGGATGGAAGTAATGTCTCGTCATAATCGACTCCTACGGTGGGCAACGGCTCATCGAGTGATGAGCATGAGCCATGGCGTGCCGACGACGAGGTAGAGCAAGACGCAGAACCCCGTGTGAAGCGCGCCAAGGCGGTAAAGCTCGCCTTGCGGTAGATATCCGCTTCCGGCGAACAACAGGTTGGCACTGGACGCTTGTGGAGCCATCGCGGCGACCGCAACGGGCAAACCGCCCAGGTGCATAACGAGCCGCTCGCCGACGAACTCCATGAAGCCGAGCTTGTTGAGCTGATCGCTCAGCGTGAACAGCGACGCGACCCAGATGAACGTCGCGAGAACGTCGCCTTCCTTCGCGATGTCGCCGAGCGTGAGTACACCCGCACCGAGCATGATGCCGAGGCCCAAAAAGGCGACGGCTGTGGGGTCGATGCCAAGCGTTCCCCCGAGGCCCCACAGAATCACCATCCCGAGAAACGTGAACGCGACGACCTTCTGATCGCGCGTCAGCGGTCCCATCGCGGCAAGCGACTGCTTCGCCTCCGCCGGCGCCTGCGGCATCGACGTGACTTCGGGTTTGATGACCCTGTACAGGATCCACGGCACGAGGATCATGCCGAGGATCGTCGGAACCGACGCCGCGACGAGCCACGAGCCAAATCCAATGTTCACGCCGTACTTCGACGCGATTTCGGCGCCTAACGGGTTGCCCGCCATCGCCGTGAGCCAGAGCGCCGATGAGAGCGTGAGGCTCGCCATGCCGGAGAACATTAGAAAACGGCCGAGCCGTTGGCGATTCTGACGCTCCGGTGTGGCACCCGCTGCCTGAGCCATCGAGAACGCCAAGGGGTACAGCACGCCGGATCGCGCCGTATTGCTCGGAAACGCCGGTGAGATCAGTGCGTCGACGGCAAAGATGCTGTACGAGAGGCCTAACGTCGACTTGCCGAAAAGACTGATCGCGCGATACCCGAGGCGCTCGCCCAGTCCGCTCTTGACCACGGCGCGCGCGACGAGAAAGGCGACGATGATGAGAACGATCGTCGGATTCGAGAAGCCCTCGTACGCGTCGGCCGCCGCAAGTGTGCCCGTCAACACGGCGGCCGAGAGCGCCAACACGGACGCGGTGAGGATCGGGAATGCGCTGATCACCACCGACAGAATCGTGGCGGCGAAGATCGCGACGAGGTGCCACGCCTGTGGCGTCAGATTGCCGGGCGGCGGTATAAACCAGATCGCAAGCGCGACGGCCAGACTGATGACACGTCTCAGCCGCGGCGGCTTCGGCGGCTCGGCCGCCGGCGGCGCAGGCTGCGCCGCCGGCGGTGGCTCATCGTTCGCCGGCTTCCGTAAGGGGAGCGCCATGCTACTTCGCCCGTCGCGTCAACGCCTAACGACCCGACCCCGTGAGCGCGTCCGGGTTGAGAATCTCATCAATCTGCTTATCGGTGAGGATGTGCTTCTCCCGAACCAGCTCGAGGATGCCCTCGCCTGACTTGAGCGCCTCGGCTGCCAGCTCCGTGGCTTTGTCGTAGCCGATGACGGGATTGAGTGCCGTCACCGTCCCGATGCTCGATTCGAGGTAATGCTGACAGACCTCTGGATTGGCGGTGATGCCTTCGACGCAGAACTTGCGAAGCGTGTCCGCGGCATTCACCAGGAGCTTCTGCGATTCGAAGATGCAGGCCGCCATCACGGGCTCGAACGCGTTCAGCTGGAGTTGGCCCGCCTCGGCTGACAACGTCACCACCATGTCGTTTCCGATCACTCGATAGGCAACCATGTTCGTGACTTCCGGGATCACTGGATTGACCTTGCCCGGCATGATCGACGATCCGGGCTGCGTCGCGGGAAGGTTGATCTCGTGCAAGCCGCAACGCGGGCCGGAGGACAAGAGTCGCAGATCATTGCCGACTTTCGCGAGCTTGATCGCCAGGCTCTTGAGCGCCGACGAGTAGAGCACGAACGCCTGCGTGTCTTGCGTCGCCTCGACGAGGTCTTCCGCGAGACGGATCGGCAACAGCGTGATCTTCCCGAGATGATCGGCGCACTTCTGCGCGTAGCCCTTCGGCGCATTGAGGCCGGTGCCAATCGCGGTGCCCCCCATGCTCACTTCGCACAGCACGACCTTGACTGCCTCGAGCGCGCGAATCTCGTCCGCCAGGGTTTTGGCAAACGCCTTGAACTCCTGACCGAGCGTCATCGGCACCGCATCCTGCAGCTGCGTGCGGCCCATCTTTACAATGTTGCTGAACTCCTTTCCTTTCACGCGGAACGCTTCGATGAGGTCCTCGTACGCTGTGATGACCTCGGCATTGCCGAGTGCCATGCCGACGTGCATCGATGTCGGATACGAGTCGTTCGTCGACTGCGAGCGATTCACGTGATCGTGTGGATCGACGATCTTGTATTCGCCTTTCTTGTGACCCATGAGCTCGAGGGCGCGGTTCGCGATGACTTCGTTCGCGTTCATGTTCGTCGACGTGCCCGCGCCGCCCTGCAGAATGTCGAGCTTGAACTGATCGTGAAGCTTCCCGTCGATGATCTCCTTGCAGGCGCCCTCGATGCCCTCGAGGATCTCGCGCGAAAAGCCATCCGTCTCGAAGTTCGCGCGCGCCGCCGCGAGCTTCACCATTGCGAGCGCCCTGATGAAGTTGGGGAACTGACTCAGCTGCTGACCCGTGATCTGAAAGTTTTCGAGTGCGCGCGCTGTTTGAACGCCGTAATAGGCGTCGGCCGGTACTTCGAAATCACCCAGCAGATCATGCTCAGTCCGAGTGTTCTTCGAGGGCATGCGAACCTCACCATTCGATGTAAACGCCAAGTGCCACGCGTCGAGCCATTGCGACGTGTGGCGCAAATCCAAGAACAAGAGCAAGGTCAGGCAACGCGCTCAACGCACCGAGTGGACATTGGTCCAACCGGCGAACGCGGCCGCACTGCCCGGGCGGTACAATCACCGAAGGCTGGCGGCGTACATCACCGGTCAGAGTGGCGCTTTTCGGTTTCGCATGGCGCGCCGAATCGTCGAGCACTAGAGGCGCGCGGTCGCGTCTTGCAGCGACCACCCATCGATTAGGAGACCGATGGATATGCAGCTCCAAGTTCAGTTCTCGGATGAGGGCGTCGGGACAGCGTTCCTCGCCGCGGTCGCTTACACCGTCATTCGCATTCTTGCGAAGTTGGTTACCGCCCTCGCGCCCACGAGCGCGATGCTCGCGCTTCTCGGCGCCCTCATGTGGCTTGGCGCCGCATTCTATCTCTTCGTCGTCATCACCTGGCAGCGAGACGACAACTGGCTCGCCGCGGGTCTACTGATGGGCGTGAGTCTCCTCCTCGGCGCACTGATCGCGGACTTCGTCTCTGGCGTCGTCGACACGAGCTCCATAAGTGGAGCAGCGCTCGCAACGGCAAACGCGGCACTCGGGCTTGTCCTGCGCACTCTCGTCATCGTGCCACTGTCTGGTGGCCTCACTTTCGGCGCGCGCTGGCTCACGGCGGAGCTGAGACGGAACGGGGCGATCACGCCGTAGGCGGCTCTGCACCTAACGTGGTGCAGAACTGCTTCGCAAAACTGCAGAGCCCCTAGAGTCCGGGGATTAGGAACCCCTAACCCCTAACCCCTGGCCCCCTTCTACTGCCGGTGGTACGTCAGTCCCGCGCGCTGCGCTTGCTCGACTGCGATCACCATTGCCGGCACCAGGTCGATCCCCGGGATGATGCTCGCTTTAAAGTCCTCATACACAGCTTTCGCGTCGAGTCCGCGCTTCTGCGCGACGAGGCCCGAGAAGATTTGTAGCGCGTTGTTGCAGACGATGAGCGTGGCGCCGCGCTTCTCCAGCGACTCGATACTCGCGCCGGGAATCGTGAGACCCAGGACCACGGGCGCCGAACGCCAGGGGTTCGACGTCGCTGGATTGCCGGCGGCGTCCTTGGCGTCGAGAAATTCACCGAGACGATATTTCGCCCAGGCCGCGTCGTTCAGGGCGTAAAGCGTGGTGCCGCCGTAGAAGGTGAGCACCGCATTGACGTCGCTGTCCTTGACGTTGTACGCCTTGTTGTATGTGTCGTAGTAGTTCAGCACGTGCACGAGCGCGATTCCGCCGTTGGGCGACGGGTTGTCGAAGAACTGCTTGTGCTTGGCCTTCAGGCCGTGGAGCCAGTTGTCGCTCGGCTCGATCGACGTCGGCGTCGGCTTGGCGTTGAGCGCGCCCGCGCGCATCGTGAACCCCGCGACGGCGGCAACGGTCGCAAACAAAGTCACAACGATGGTGCGGCGGACGAAGATACGTGCGGTGGACATGTTCGGAGCTCCAGTAAACGATCAAAGTGGTGCGAGCTGATGCTCGCCCTCCTTCCTAACACGGTGATTCCCGGAAAATCCGGACAGTCGCCTTGACGGTCGCCTGGCAATGCTTCAACTAATATCAACGTCTTAGGCGATTGACCGCAGAGAACGCAGAGAGGACGGGAACGCGAACAAGCACAAAGCTTTTTGCTTTTCTCTGCGTTCTCTGCGGCTAAAGAAAAGGGTTGAGTCTGATAATGAAGGAAGTCACTGAGCGGCGGTCGCGCACGGCTCCGAGGTCCGATGCCGCGTTAGGTACGAACCTGACGCCGCATTCGTCCGCGCCGACGGCCTACAGCTACGAGTCCGGCCGCACTTACCGGCTCGAGCGGCTCATCGGCAAAGGCGGCTTCGGCGAGGTGTATCTCGCTACCGCGACACCGTCGCAAGGCATGCCTGCGCAGGTCTGCGTCAAGATCAGCGAGCGCATGTCCGCGTGGCTTCGCGAGGCCTACTTCGCTGAACTACTCGACCGCGAGCCGCGCGCGCTCCGCGTCTTCGATCGCTTTGCGATTGTCGATGGTCTTCGGATGCGCTATTGCCTTACGATGGAGTATGCCCAACACGGCGATCTCGGCGCGTGGCTGTCGAAGAACGGACCGCAGTCAGAGCGCTTCGTTAGGCGCGAGATCGCCGCTATCCTCAAAGCACTCGACGCCTTGCACCGCGGTCAAGGCCTGCACCGCGACCTTACGCCCTTCAACGTCTTCGTGTGCGACAACGAAGAGCTCAAGCTCGGCGACTTCGGGATTGCGACGCATCAGTTGAGCCGTCGCGGCGTCACCGCCGACGCGTTCAATCTACTGAACGCGCCGACGGAGATCGCCTGGGGCAAGATCCGTCGCTGGCAGCAGCGCGACGACATCTATCAAGTCGGCCTGATCGCGGCGATGCTGCTTCGCGGCGACATCACGAGCCCGATGCGCAGTAAAGACGTGCGCCGTCTCCCATGCAGCGACCATCTAAAGGAAGTGATCCACCGCTGCCTCGGGTCGCGCGGCAAGCGTTACGAAGCGGCCAACGAGCTCATCGCCGCACTCCACGGCAAGTCACCCGAGCCCCGACTCGGGCGGGTCACGAGCCTAACGGGAAAGCACATCGCGTTTACCGGATTCCTGAGCCGCCCGCGGAGCGAGGCCGTCGCCGCCGCGAAGAAAGCAGGCGCAATCGTGCAGTCGAAGCCCGGGCAGTTGACGGACGTGCTGGTTCGCGGCAAGCCTAACAAGCAGCAGATCGCGGGACAGGCTGGCGGGACCAAGATCATGGAGATCCGCCGCCTCGCCGCGCTCGGGCATCCCGTGACTGTGATCGGGGATGCGCAGTTCTGGAGACTGGTCGCCGCACCGACGCGGTCTCGGAAGGTCAAGCGTGGAAGGTGATCGGCGCTGACTCCGGCTTGGCGCATCTCAGACCGGCATAGATCACAGGCGGCGCACCGTAAACTGCCTTTGACGCCGCAATTAGGAATCAGCAACGGTCTGAGATGCCGACGTCCGATCCGCAATCATCCTGTCGACTTCTGCGCCTACACCCGATCTTCATGTATGCGTGACATCCGCGTCGCATCCGTGCAGTTCCAGCACGCCCCCGGCGACAAAGCTTACAACGTCTCCCGCGGTCGACACTTCGTCACTGACGCAGCGCGCGCTCAGGTCGAGATCATCGCCTTCCCGGAGATGTGTCTCACCGGCTACTGGCACACCCGCAAGCTCTCGCGCGACGAGATGGAAGCGCTCGCCGAGCCAGTGCCGGATGGGCCGTTGACGCAGGAACTGCTGCGCCTCTCGCGCGACAACGACATGACCATCGGCGCGGGATTGATCGAGCGCGCCGAAGACGGCCGGCTCTACAATGGCTATGTCGTCGCAATGCCTAACGGGACATGGGCCGTCCACCGGAAGCTCCATGAGTTCGTGAGCGAGTTTCTCGCCAACGGTGATCGGTTCACGGTCTTCGACACCACGCACGGCTGCCGTGTCGGCGTGCTGACGTGCTACGACAACAACATTATCGAGAATGCCCGCGCGACGGTGCTCGCCGGCGCCGAGATTCTCCTTTCGCCGCATCAAACGGGTGGGTGCAATTCGGTGAGTCCTCGCGCCATGAAGCCGGTCGACCCCGCGATCTGGGCGCGTCGTCACGAAGACCCGGCCGCCATTCAGGCGGAGCTCCGTGGGCCGAAGGGACGAGGGTGGATCATGCGGTGGCTGCCGAGCCGGGCGCACGACAACGGAATGTTCCTGCTCTTCGCCAACGGGATCGGTCCCGACGACGACGAGATTCGTACAGGAAACGCAATGATACTTGACCCGTACGGGGAGGTGATCGTCGAGACGAGTGAGCCCGGCGACGCCATGGTCGTGGCGGACCTCGACGCTTCGCTGCTTCCGATGTCATCCGGGCGACGCTGGTTGCGCGCACGGCGTCCCGAGTTATATGAATCTTTAACGAGGCGCACCGGTCAGGAAATAGAGACGCGCCGCGTCCGATTTGGAGGATAGCATGCGGGTTGCCAAGATACTGATCACCTGCGCCGCGTTCGCCGGCGTCGCAAGCTGTGATGTCAGCACGACAGGGCTGTTCGGCACGACCGGCGGCGGCCCTGGTCTCCGCGTCGTCAACGGCTTCAACGCACCCGTCGACGTGTTGATCGACGGCAACGTCGTTCTCTCGGCGCTCGGCGCTGGTCAGATCAACACCACAGCGATGGCCGCGGGCAATCACACGCTCGAGCTGCGCCCCACGGCCGGAGGGACGTCGATCTCGCAGTCGGTCACGGCGGCCAGTGGCGCACTGAGCACGATTGCCGCGACGCTCGCCGCGGGGGGCGCGCTTTCGGCGGCCGTGTTGGACGACACGAACAGCGTGGTCCCCGACGGCGCGACGAAGCTGCGCGTCCTCCATCTCGCGCCGAACGCCGGGACGTTGCAGGTGTATCGCACCCAGCCCGACTACCAGACGCCGGTGTCGTGGCAGTTCCCGTTCGACTACGAAGCCGACCCCACCGACCTGAGCGCGCCGTTCTATCAGAGCACGGTTGGGAGCTGGGAGGTTCGCGTCTGGCAATCACCGGCGGATGCGTCGGGCTGGGACGCCGCGACGACGAGAATCACCGTACCACTCGTGAGCGGCGCGAAGGCGACGATTGTCATTCTCGACAAGGCGGGTGGCGGCGTAACCGTCAAGGTCATCTGAGTCCAGACAGAAGCACCGTTCACGGGACAAGCTAGCGCCGCTCGGAGACGATCAGCTTCCCGAGATCAGCCCACCTAACGAGGATGATGTTGTTGTCCCGCAGAGCCTTCTTGAACTCCGCGCTGCGCACGACATCATAATCCCGCTGACGCCACGCCGAGCCGTACGGCTCGTGGTTCACCGTCACCGCCTGCAGCTCGGCGTCGTCATGGCCCAGATGGACGATGATCTCGGTGAGACCCGGTTTGAGATTCGCGATCGCATTGAGATAAAACTCCTTCCAGTGATCGCGCGCGACGTCCGGCGATGCCACGATCACGTTGTCGACCGCGATATCGCTCGGCGACAGCGGCATCGGCGCGCCGCCCTGGAAGCTGCCGCGGAAGCCGAGAAAGGGCAGATGGTAGTCGTGCGCCACCTTTACATACACCGCCATGATCTCGGGCGCCGTGAACAGGGCGCCCATGTGACTATCGACGTGCGTCGGACGAATGCCGAGCGCTAAGGCCCGATCGATCTGCGCGCGCAATTCCCGTTCGATCTCCGCCGGCTTGGCCCGCGCGACGAGTGGCGGTACATCCAACGGCAACGTACCCGTTGAGTCGAGTAAACTCTGAACCTGGTCACTCGGCGCGACGCTTCCCCATCGATAGGTCTGCCATTCGCTCGTCAGCGTGAGATGCAATCCGAGGTCGGCGTTGGGATGGGATTTGGCGTACGCCGCGACTTCCGTCACCCATGGCGTCGGCATCATGATGCTCGCCGACGAGATCGCGCCCTGATCGAGCGCCTCCAGGCTCGCCGCGTCAACCGAGTGCGCGACGCCGAGATCGTCGCCGTGGAGGATGAGAAGCTTGGCGTTGGCGGGATAGCCCAGCCTTGCGGCGATCGTTCGCGTCTGCGCGGGAAGCACGGACGCGACCAGCAGCAAGACGACCGACGCATAGCGCAGCGGCTTCATGAGAGGCTCCCGGGCGAGTGGCGTCAAGACGCTATCAGCCCTCTCGTCAGGGCGGAAGTACCTGCGCACGCTCCCACCCTTTCGCGTGACGCAGCCATGAACCATGTTCCCTGTGAACATCACCCACAATTCGCATGCTACTCAAAGGCCTTTCCGCCGCCAGCCTAACGATGCTCTGCGTGCTCGCCGCGTGCCGTCCTACGCCATCACCGCAGACCGCGGCCAAGCCCGCGCCGCGCCCACGACCGATCCAGATAGCACCACTCGCAACGCTCAGCGCGAACCGCGTCGTGCCCGCGCCCGTGTCGGTGAGCCCGACGACTGGCGCGCCATTCGCCCTTACCGCAACGACGACGATCGTCGTCCCCGCGAACAATGCCGACGCGGCACGCGTGGGCGAGGACCTCGCGGCGCTGCTCCGTCGAGCCACGGGGTATCGCTTCCCCGTCTCCGGCACGGACACCCCTGCGCCTAACGGCGCGATCGTGCTCCGACTCGGCGGCGCCGCGGCGCTCGGCGGCGAAGGATACGACGTCACGATCGACACCAATTCCGTGCAGATCCTGGCCGGCGCGCCCGCGGGGCTCTTTTACGGGACGCAAACGCTTCGTCAACTGCTCCCCACGCCCATCGAGGCCGAGCAGAGCGAGATGCACATGGTGACTGCGTGGACGATTCCGCCAGGCCGCATCATCGATCATCCACGCTTCGCCTGGCGCGGCGCGATGCTCGACGTGGCGCGCCACTTCTTCACCGTCGACGAAGTGAAGCAGACGATCGACCTTCTCGCGCTGTACAAGCTCAACACGCTGCACTTGCACCTGTCCGACGATCAGGGCTGGCGGATCCAGATCGATTCGTGGCCGAATCTGACGACCGTTGGCGGCAGCACTGAGGTCGGCGCTGGCCCGGGCGGATTCTACACGAAGCAGGATTACGCATCGCTCGTTAGGTACGCGCAGGATCGGTTCATCACGATCGTGCCGGAAATCGACATGCCGGCGCACACGAACGCGGCGATTGCGTCGTATCCGCAGCTAGGCTGCAGCAAGGCGACGCCGGGCATCTACGGCGGAACGCAGGGACCCGGCGTCTACACCGGGATTGCCGTCGGCTTCAGCACACTATGTCCCGATAGCGAGGTCGTTTACAAGTTCATCGACGACGTCGTGCGCGAGCTGAGCGCGATGACCCCCGGCGCGTACTTCCACGTAGGCGGAGACGAGGTCGAAGCGCTCACGAACGAGCAATACACCCACTTTGTCGAGCGCGTACAAGACATCGTATACAAGAACGGAAAAACCATGGTCGGCTGGGAGGAAGTTGGAAAGGCACGACTGCGTCCGACCACGATCGCGCAACAATGGAAGAGCGACAGCGCGCTCCTAGCGTTCAAACAGGGCGCGAAGTTGCTTCTCTCCCCGGCGAGCAAGACGTATCTCGACATGAAGTACACGCCGTCAACGGAGCTCGGACTCGACTGGGCGGGGTTCGTCGACCTCCGCACGTCGTACGATTGGGATCCGGTGGCCTATCTGCAGGGCGTGCCGGAGCAGTCGGTCGTCGGCGTCGAGGCGCCACTGTGGTCGGAGACGGTGAAGAACATCACTGCCGCGCAATACATGATGGTGCCGCGGTTGCCGGCGATCGCCGAGGTCGCGTGGTCACCCGCGTCGGCCAAGAACTGGGAGAGTTTCCGCGCGCGCATTGCCGCCCACGCGCCGCGCTGGCGACTACTCGGGGTCAACTATTATCCGTCACCCGAAGTCGCATGGTAGTCGTTAGGCCGTCAATCGTCGGCGGTACGCGTCAACACGTCCCACATCCACACCAACTTCTAAACGTCAACATGAGCATTGATTCATTTAGCGGGCGTTCACTACAAGCCTCTCTCACCGTGAAAGACCTCGAGCGAAGCCGCGACTGGTATCGCGACGTCCTCGGCTTCTCCGTCGACCGTGAGCATGAGCGCGGCGGCAAAGTGATGGGGGTTGCACTCAAAGCTGGCGACGTGCGAATCCTCATCAATCAGGACGACGGCGCGAAGGGTACCGATCGCGTCAAAGGCGAGGGTTTCTCGTTCATGATCACGACCACGCAGAACGTCGACGACCTCGCGCAGCGCGTTCGCGAGCGCGGCGGCACGTTCGACACCGAACCCATGGACACGCGATGGGGCACGCGCATGTTCCGGGTGCGAGATCCCGATGGCTTCAAGTTCACCATCACTTCCGAGCGGCCGTCATGAACAAAGACACGCGTGCTCCACTCGCGACGTTCCTCGGCCTAACGTTTGGGCTCAGCACAATCTGGTATACGCTGGTCATCCGGGCGCACAGCCTCGACGCCCACGGCGGCCTGTATGTCCTCGCGCTCATGTGGTCTCCGGGCACGAGTGCGCTCGTCACACGCCTCATCTTCCAGCGCAACGTCCGCGGGGAGGGATGGGGCTGGAACATGGTCACGACGCGTTGCGCCATCCTCGCCTACCTGCTCCCGTTAGGCTATGGCATCATCGCCTACGGGCTTGTCTGGGCGACAGGCCTCGGCGGCCTCGACTTATCTCGGTTCCACCACGGTATTCTGGCCTTCGCCTTCGTCGGGGTCGCGAGCAGCTTAGTCTCGGCGACAGGGGAAGAGTTGGGTTGGCGCGGCTTCCTCGTTCCGACACTCGCACGTACGATGTCATTCGGCAAGTTGTCACTCTTGAGCGGCGCGATCTGGGCGGTGTGGCACATGCCACTCATCATCTTCGCGGACTACAACGGCGGCACGCCCACGTGGTACTCGGTGACCTGCTTCGCAGTGATGGTCGTCGCGATGGGCGTCCCCTTCGCCTGGCTGCGATTGCGCTCGGGCAGCGTGTGGCCCGCTGCGATCCTGCACGCCTCGCACAATCTGTTCATCCAGGGGTTCTTCGATAACGTGACGGTAGATACGGGTCCGACGCGCTGGCTCACGGGCGAATTCGGGGTCGCGCTGGCGCTCGCGTTCGTCGTCATCGCGTGGATCTTCTGGCGCGCGCGCGGCGCAATCACTATGCCTAACGACGCGGTTCCGGCGCCAAAGTCGGTTCCGCCGCGAACGGACATACCGGCTGTTGTCACAAGATGATGCGATATCGATTGCGGGAGGCCGCTGAACCGCTGTCGGCTTTTGCGTGGACGTGAAAGCTAGAGAAGATTTATGGAGCACGACCCCGCAGAATTGAAAGCGGAGTTCGAGGCGGAATGCCGCC
>JANWKK010000022.1 GCA_025451425.1 Gemmatimonadaceae bacterium | reverse complement strand
CTTTTGCCGGACGCCAGCTATTTAAAGACGCCGAAGTGGCCAAGCAGCCACCACAGGATGATGAAGATCAGGATCGTGCTGAAGCAACCGCCGCCGAGTTTCTTGGCGCCGTAGCCGGCTGCGACACCGCGGAGAAGTTTGCTCATCTCGTGTCCGTGTTCGATTCGGTTCGAGTGCGCGAAGTGCAGGGTTCGTACCGATCGCGGTCCAGAGCGCCGTGTCGGCGCGCCTAACGAGGCAACATCGTAAGTGACGGGAAGCACGGCTGCCCGGCCGCCTTCGCGGACGCCAAATCGTCCCGCATGGATGACAACTCGGGGATCTCGAGAAGGCGAGTCGCGAAGCTAAGTTCTTGCGCACACGGGTGTTACTCCCATATGCGCCATTCGATCGCGCGTGGTCCCGGCCCTGCTTTGAGTGCTTGCAAAGAATAGCGTCACCGCGATCGGCGCTCTGACGCAACATCCCGATCCTTTAGCTCTCTCGTCATATGCGCACTTCCATTGTCATCGCTGGTCTCGTGGCGGCAATCGGCTCGACGGCATCGGCTCAGGCGCCGGCACCGCCGATGGCGACTGGTACCGCGTTCGAGCTCACGCCCTACGCCGGCTATATGATCTTCGGCGATTACCTCAAGGGCCCATTCGGCACGAGCATTTCCAATGCGCCCAGCGCGCTCTACGGCGTCCAACTCGGAATGAAGATCTATCCGAACGTGTCGCTCATCGGAAACGTCGGCTACACCAGCTCGAGCATCACGGCGGGCATTCCATTTCTCGGCGGATACTCCATCGCGCAGAGCTCGACGTTGCTGTACGATGGCGGCCTGCAACTGGATTTGCCGCTGACGACGGCGAGCGGTTTCAGTCTCAAGCCATTCGCTCAGGTCGGCGCGGGTGCCTGGCACTACAACATCAGCGAGTCAGTCGTCCAGACGAGCACCACGAATTTTGCGGCGAATGTCGGTCTGGGTGCGGACATCGGCCTCGGCCAGTCGATGGGACTTCGCTTGATGGCCAAGGATTACATTGGCAAGTTCAACTTCCAGGGCGCGACGGACCTCGATGTCCAGGGCCAGACCGCGCACAACTTTGCCCTGAGTGCCGGTCTGCGGTTCAACTTCTAACGACGCGCCTGGAGCGCGCCTGATGCGTCGATTCTCGGCGAACGACGGCGCGCTCTGGGATGCGGTGATCGGCCACGAGTCATGGGGTACGTTCGTCATGCTCTTCACGCCTGTCGCCGGTGGTGATGCGCGTAAAGTGACGATGGTGGAGGAAACCGCACTCTCTGCGGAGACCGAGCTCGACGCAAAGAGCGATGATGAGTTGAGAGCCCTCCTCGCGGAGTCGAGCCCCTGGTGAATGTGACCGGCTTCGATAGCTTGCTGTCGGCGAGTACACGGAATCAATGCCGACGAAGACAAAATCGAAGAAAATGGCGGGGAGTGGCGCGCCCAAAGTAGTGAAGGCACACCGGCCCTCTCCGCCGCCTCAAAATGACAACGAGTGGTTCGAGCTGCGCCGATCATCGATTCAGGGCTTGGGGGCGTTTGCACGGAAAGAGATCCCTCGACGAACGCGACTGATCGAGTACACGGGAGAGAAGATCAGCTATGCGGAGTCTGATCGCCGCTACCCCGATGAAAAGGATGAGCGCCACCACACGTTTCTATTCACGCTGAACAGCAGATGGATCATCGATGCCGCTTTTGACGGCAACGATGCTCGCTTCATCAATCACTCGTGCAATCCGAATTGTGACGCGTACATCGAGCGCGGACACATTTGGATCGAATCGATCAAGCGCATCCAGGCTGGCGAAGAGCTGACGTACGACTATCAGTACGAGTATCTCGACGAGTATACTGCCGAGGATCTCGAGTTCTACGCCTGCAAGTGTGGCGCACCGAACTGTCGCGGGACGATCGTCGAACCGAAGAAGACGCGACGTAAGCGTTAGGCAGATCACCCCGGGGAGATTGTCCATCCCATGACGCCGTCTGCCTCGCTGCACGCACTGCTCACCGGTGCGATCGATTATGCCGGTCTCTTTCCACCGGCGACGCTCGAGATGCGAGAGGCCGTTGCTCGCTACGCTGAGTATCGAGGGGCGGCAGACGCCTGGGCGCTCGGTCGTTTTGTGTTGCCGTTGTCGCGAGTGGACGACCTCGCGGCTGCCCAGCACGCGATCGGTGCGGCAGGCCAACCGTGGCGGCTCAGCGTGCTGCTCGGGGAGGATCCCGTTGCCGACGCCACGCGAATTCGCGCGTTCAACGTCGCCCACGCCGGTGTGGCCCTGATTGATTCAGCGGAGGCGAGACTTGGCGGGCCATCGTCCGCATCGCGACAGTCGATCGCCGCGCTCGTCGAGCATCTGCCGCCGTCGCTCCGACTCTTCATCGAGGTGCCGCCGAACGGTGATCTATCGGGGTTCATGGCTCCCATTGCCGCGGCCAACGTTTGCGCGAAGATTCGCACCGGTGGCGTAACGCCAGAAGCATTTCCCGACGCCGAGCACGTTGCACGTTTCCTGATGTCATGCGCCGAGCATGATGTGCGGTTCAAGGCAACGGCCGGCCTACATCATCCTTGGCGAGGGCGGTATCCGCTCACGTACGAGCAGGCAGCGCCAACCGCAGTGATGTTCGGCTTTCTCAATATGTTCGTCGCGGCGGCGCTCGCTCGACGCGGTGCAGCTGTCGAGGACATCATAGGCGTCCTCCAGGCAGAGCGGGGAAGCGAGTTCCGTTTCGGGGATGACGGCGTGCGTTGGAACGACACTCGAGTCACGCGCCAGGAACTGCTCGAGTCGCACGCGACTTTTGCCCTGTCGTTCGGGTCGTGCTCGTTCGAGGAACCGGTGTATGATCTACGACGACTCGCCTTGCTCTGACTCGTCTGCGCGATGGCCCTGAACGATACGCATCGCATCGAGCTCGCCTCCTGGGTGGAGTCGGCACAAACTCCCGGTAGCGACTTTCCGATTCAGAATCTTCCGTTCGGGGTGTTCAAGCGTACCGGACGCCACGAGCCCGCGCGAATTGGCGTAGCCATTGGCGATCAGATTGTCGACGTCGCGACCTGTCTCGATGAGGGGTTGCTCATTGATGCCGCCATCGCCGGAGCAGAGCGCTGCCGCGAGAGTCACCTGAACGAGCTGATGGCGCTCGGCCCGGATGCCGTATCCGGCCTTCGACGCGGGCTCAGCGAGCTGCTTCGCGTAGACTCATCGCAGTACCGGCGAGATCCAGGAATCGCGCGCCGGGTGCTCGTTCCGATGTACGAGGCCGAGATGCGATTGCCCGTGGTCATCGGCGACTACACCGACTTCTACGCATCGATCGACCATGCGCGAAATGTCGGGACGATGTTGCGTCCGAATGATCCATTGCTGCCGAACTACAAGTACGTGCCGATCGGCTATCACGGACGCGCGTCATCGGTCGTGGTGAGCGACACTCACGTTCGGCGACCGACCGGTCAGATCCGCGACGATCCGGAACAGCCACCGTCGGTGTTGCCAACCCGACGCCTCGACTACGAGGCTGAGCTCGGGATTCTCGTCGGAAGTGGCAATGCCCTCGGCTCGCCAATCCCCGTCCTCGAAGCCGACCGCCACATCTTTGGCTTCTGTCTCCTGAATGACTGGTCGGCGCGCGACATCCAGAGCTGGGAATACCAGCCACTCGGCCCCTTCCTGGCGAAGAGCTTCGCGACGACGATATCGCCATGGGTGGTTGCGCTCGAGGCACTCTAGCCATTTCGAGCACCGGCCTACGTGCGTCCCGATGGCGATCCGCCGCCCCTCCCGTACCTACTCTGGGATGGGGATCAGCGTCGCGGCGGGCTCGACATCACCGTCGAGGTCTACCTCGCCTCCGCGACGATGCGACAGCGGCGCCAGGATCCAGTACGCATCAGTCGCGGGCGGTTCACGTCGATGTACTGGACCGTTTCCCAGCTCGTGGCTCACCACACGAGCAACGGCTGTAATCTCCGACCTGGAGATCTGCTCGGTAGCGGAACGATCTCCGGTCCGGAACCCGAAAGCCGGGGGTCGCTAATCGAACGGACCTGGCGCGGTCGGGACCCGATTAAGCTCCCGAATGGAGAATCGCGGACGTTCCTGGCCGATGGCGACGAGGTGATCATGCGCGCGCATTGCGAGCGGCCTGGCTTCGCCCGTATCGGATTCGGCGATTGCAGCGGGATGGTCGTTCCAGCCATCTGAGTACTACGCCGGCACGAGCACTCGCGAGACGGCGGACGCGAAGAGCGACCACTCCGCTGTCTCCAGCCGCAGCTGCTTTCGCCCAGCGTTGGTGAGTCGATAAATCTTCGCTTTCCGCCCGATCTCCGAGGTCCCCCACTCGGCTTCGATCCACCCGCGCTTCTCCATCCGATACAGGGCGGGGTAGAGCGAACCCTCCTCGATCTGAATCGCATCGCGGGTCGTTTCCTCGAGCCACCGAGCGATTGCGTAGCCGTGCCGGGCACCGGAGCTCAGCGTCTTCAGGACCAGGGCGTCAAGCGTCCCGTGGAGGCGATCCTTCGAGAGCGTAGCCATCGCGCTATTACCTAGAGAGTCTTGGCAATGGTAGCTGCCAATACTTAGATAGTCAAGGTATCGCCGCTTCTCGTGCAAGAGCGGAGGCGCACCGGCTTGCCGATGAGACGAGGGATTGCGAGCTTGACTTGCATGATTCGCCCAACGGCACCAGGCGTCAGGCTGTCGCTCGTCGCGTTTGTGTTGCTCGGCGTTGCCGTCGCCTGCGGCGGGCACTTCGAGGTGCCTGTACCCGTGCTCTCGGCTCCGCTGGAAACGCCTCCACCGAGTGAGCCGGCAACGATCACTCTGCCGATTGCGATCGCTCTGTCCAAGATCCGAGCGCAGCTCGACACAGCATTTCCAGCAACGGACAGCCTCGATCGAGCGAAGTGCACCGCGCTCGGAGGGCTCGTCTGTCATCGATACCAGTACCGACGTGATAGTCTCGCGCTTCGCGCGAACGGCGATCGCGTGACGGTGCAAACGCACCTTCAGTATGGAGCGTCGGTCGGCCTTCCAGGCGTCGGTGGCATCGCGAGCTGCGGCTTTCCTCCGGAGCCGATGAAGCGAGCCGACGTTCGCTTAGCAACCAGACTTTACTGGCGTTCGGACTGGCGCCTCGGATCGCGCGGGACAAACGTCGATGCAACTTTAACTGATCGATGTGAAGTCACGTTACTACATGTCGATGCGACGTCGATAGTAAAGCGAATTATCGATGGGCAGGCCGAAGATATCAGGCGACAGATCGACTCTATCTTGCCCGCCGCTGCCGATATGCGCGGCGCAGCGGACTCCCTCTGGCAGCTGGCTCAGGATCCGCTCGCGCTCGACTCGGCATCAACCGTATGGCTAACCTTGTCGCCGGAGACGGTGAGCCTCGCACCCATCATTGGCTCCGCGAGCACGATCTCGACGGCACTGGTGCTCACGGCGCGTCCGCGCGTCACGGTCGGGCCGAAGCCGTCGGTTGCGCCGCAGCCGCTCCCCTCGCTTACGCTTGCCCACCCCTCGTCAGGCATCCACGTGCCCGTCGAGGTCGAGCTGCCTTTCGCTGACCTTAGTCAGAAGGTGACGACGCTTCTCGCCGGGGACACAGCCGGCAAGGGCATGCACGTGAGCGAGGTGAAAGTCTGGGGCGTTGGCGACACGGCCGTCGTCAAAGTCGACCTGGAGGGAAAGGTTAACGGCTCCCTCTATCTCCTGGGCCGAGTGAGGTACGACTCGCTGTCTCGAGCAGTGCTGCTGACCGATCTGCGATACACACTCGAGAGTCACGACATGATGACGCGAATCAAGTCGACTGTCGGTGCGGGTCGGATCAAGGCCGCGATCGACTCCGCAACGGGACAAGGACATCTCGCCGTCGGCGAGCAGCTCGACTCTCTCAAGTCACGTTTGAATTACGAGCTCAATCGATCGCTTGCGCCAGGAGTGCGACTCGCGGGCAGTGTGAACGATGTCCGCTTCTCGAGGATGTTCACGACACAGAAAGCGTTCGTTCTACGCGTCGTGCTGGATGGCGAGGCAGTGATTCTCGTGCAATGAGGAGGCCTCGAGACTCCTCGAGGCACCTCCTCATTTCTTGTTTGCCCCAACCTCGCCGGCGACCACCGTCTCGTTAGCCTGCGGCTTGACCAGCAGGGTTTGACCGATGCGAATCTTGTTGCCAGAGAGATTATTCCACTCACGTAACCGATCTGCGGTGGTGTTCCAACGAGCTGCGACTGAAGCCAAGGCGTCGCCGCGCTTGACGGTGTAGTACTTGGCCTTCGCTGCCTCCTGCTGCGCCAATTTGCGCTGGGTGTCGATTCCGGCTCGGACGTTCGCCTGCTTGATGCCAATCGCGACAAGCCGCTCGCGCCGCGCTGCGATTGAATGCAGCATTACACTCGCTTTGCCCCACGCTTGCGACGGGACTCCAAACCGATAGTTGCCGTCGGGCGTATCGACGACGAGCGCCTTCGCTATGCCAAAAAACGTACGCCCAGGACGAAGCTGCACCGCCGTATCGACCTGGAAATCGTGCTCGGTGAACGTAGGGGGACTGTCGCCCGACGCGAGCAGATCGCGCGGTTCGAGTCCGAGAAAGAGCAGCCGGCGATCGGTGAGCACGAGCAGGCCGCGCGTCGCTCGGAAGTAGTCGATCCACGGCCGTTGAAATACAGCCACCATGCGGATCACCCGCTCTCCATCCACGAGCGTATTGACTCTCAGCTCGCGCTCCGCAATCGCGCTCGTGTTTCGAGGTTCGGTGCGATAGGTGTGAATCGCGAACTGCACGAGCAAGCCGATGATGACGACCGCGGCGCCGATCAGCGTATATCGCGCGGCCGGCCGCATGCGCCGCCGGCGGCGTTTGAGCCGAAGTCTTTTCTTTCGGACCGCGGGCGTCGACGCTGCGAGCTCCGGTGCCTCGAACGAGCTTTCCATCTTCAACCGATGATTCAACTCAACCCTCTGGGCGCCTGTGCGCCTTGATCTTCAACCCTTCAAGGGAAATATGATGCCGGTGAGAATAAAACCACTCATTAGACAGCCTTACCATCACCTGCAGCGCTCCTGTCGTACCCAGCCGGTTGAAAAAGACCAGACCGACAGCTAGCATCCGGCCAGGCTCTTCAAGGCGCGCAGCATTATTCGCCCAGCCGTCCCGCTCGCGCCAGCCTTGCGTTTTTTGGGTCGCCATGCTGGTCGGACGGCTGACGAACGCGGTCGGCCCTTTTGCCCTGGCCCCTTTGCTCACGCACCAGAATCTGGCCCGACACGGGAGGCACCATCAAGAAGCAACCTGCGTGGCACCTGCTTTTGGTTGCAGCCGGATCGCTGTGCACGGTGGTCTTTACTGTGTCACGCGTGCAGCCGGCTTTTGTGCAGCGTGAGCCCGTGGTTGCTCAGATCCTCCACCACGAGTATGTCGATTCGGCGACGATCCACGCGCCGTGGCTGAACTCGCCAACCGAAGTTGCCCTTCAGACGCCGCAGTTCCTGGCAGACCGCGAGCGGTTCATGCGTGATCTGCTCCGCACCGGGAAAGTCGACGAGCCTCGGGCTTGGAGATTGGCTGACGTCGCGGTCAGCGAAGCTTATCGCCGACGGCTGCCGCCAGCACTCGTGCTGGGTGTGATGCTCACCGAGAACGACGAGCTCGATTCGCGCGCGCGGTCCAGCGTTGGCGCCGTGGGTCTGATGCAGGTGCACGGACGCTCTTGGCGCAGTTCGCTGGGCAGAATGTTCGGTACGAATCTGGTCAACGATACGACGAATCTTCGCTACGGCATTTTCATCCTCGGCTACCTGGCGCGCCGCGCTACGGACAACGTTGCAGGCGATTCATCGGCGCACAGCGATACGACCGTCGCGTCTGACAGTAGCTGGCGCATGGCGCTGCTCCACTACAATGGCTGCGTTCGCGGGAAGAACACGCCGAACTGCCGCAGCTATCCCGTCACGGTCCAGCGGAACGTGATGGAGAACGCGAAGACGACGTGCAACGGGCGAGACTTCGACGCCTGCGTCGTGCGCCCACTCTGGCTCAGCACGCGCTCGGATCCAAGCCAGCAGTAGCTATCGAATCGGGGCGCTCGCCTCGACCGGTCTAGCGCTACATCTTTGCGAAATGGAGAGACGAGCGCAGGCAGCTGGCGCGAGATCCCTATCGCGATGACGCCGGCGCTTTCCGCTGTAGCCGTCGTGAAGCGGTTCGGTCCGACAACGGCACTCGACGGCGTGAGTCTGGACATCGCCGAAGGCGAGTGTGTGGCGCTCGTCGGCGAGAGTGGATCCGGCAAGACGACACTGCTGCGTAGCTTCAATGCCCTCGTCCAACCGGACTCGGGAAGTGTGATCGTCGCTGGACGAGACATAGCTACTGTGGACGTGATCGAGCTACGCCGCTCGATTGGATACGTCCCGCAGGATGGCGGTCTTCTGCCGCACTGGCGCGTCGGGCGAAACGTCGAGCTCGTGCTAAGGCTCACGGGATCGAGCGATGACATCGCCGCACGTGCCGGCGAATCACTTCAAATGGTCGGTCTCGACCCCGCCGTTTTTCGGATGCGTTGGCCACGCGAGCTCTCAGGCGGTCAGAGACAGCGAGTTGCGATCGCGCGAGCTCTCGTCGCGCGCCCAAGGGTTCTATTGCTGGACGAGCCGTTCGGAGCGCTCGATGCCATCTCACGGGCCGACCTTCAGCAGAGCTTTGCCGCATTACGCGTGACGCAGACCGCTCCGATGACCGCCGTCCTCGTCACTCATGATCTGCACGAGGCATTTCTTCTCGCCGACCGCATCGCGGTGCTCCGGCGAGGGAGAGTCGAGCAAGTCGGGCCGGCCGAGGATCTGCTGGCGCGGCCTGCAACGGAGTACGTGCGCGAACTGCTCGCTCGCGCTCGCGTCACCGAGGCCGATCTTGCGCCGCTTGCCGTTAGGGACGAGACCCGATGAGGCGACGTTGGCTCGCCGTCGCGGCAGTCCTCTCGGCGCGTACAGCGCTAGCGCAAAACACATCGGCACCCGTCGTCGTCGCGTCGAAGCCATTCGGCGAGTCCTATCTGCTCGCCGAAATCTTCGCTCAGCTGCTCGAGGCGCGCGGCATTCGCGTCGATCGGCGGCCGGGGCTCGGTGCAACCGAGCTGGCATTTCGCGCCCTTCAAAACGGTGCGATCGATGTCTATCCCGAGTACACGGGAACAGGGCTGCTCGTCCTCCTCGGCGAGCCGCCGAAAGGATCGGCAACTGAAGTCTACGCACGCGTCGCGGAGGAATTCCCGCGCCGATTCGGGGTGCGGTGGCTTCCGCCGTTAGGCTTCGAGAACACGTACGCGATAGCGGTTCGCAAGGGAATGGCCGATTCGCTCGGCTTGGGAACGTTGTCCGACCTCGCGCGTGTGGCATCTCGGCTTCGCGCCGGACTAACCCCGGATTTCATCGGTCGGGCCGATGGTCTCCCCGGACTTGCCAAAGCCTACGGGATTCGATTTCGCGACGTCCGCTCTCTGTTCCCGGCCGTGAAGTATCGAGCACTTGACGCTGGCGAAGTCGACGTGGTCGACGGTTACTCGACCGATGGGCTCATTGCACGTTACGACTTTCGGGTCCTGAGAGACGATCGAGCATTCTTCCCGCCTTACGAGGCCGCCGCGCTCATT
>JANWKK010000021.1 GCA_025451425.1 Gemmatimonadaceae bacterium | reverse complement strand
CCGGCGATCGGCACATACCAGCCGTCGGCGATGGGTCCATTGGCGACGCCGCCTGATCAGAATTCGGCGGTCTCACTCTTCTTCCGAGAGAAGGCCTTCTGGACATTCGGACGCGGCCAAAGACTTGGGGATTTGCGGCGGCTCATGCGACAATATGGACGTCCCGAGGACCAAGTCTTTCCGACGGGAACGTATTTCAAGGGCGGTCAACCGTATGGTCACGATGTGAATTTCCCCGTGCCTGACGTCGAGCGCGTCAACCCGCAATTCAAAGGTTGCATCGATCGAAATGCGTAGTTTCGCATAACGAGTTGGTGCTTGCGTCATCCGATCGCAGCGAGGGATCTGCACTTCTCAGTGCAGATCCCTCGCCGCATCGCTTCGCGAGCTTACAGGCGCGCGTCCCTCGTTTCGCCGGATGTGTCTAATTGTGGTAAGTTGGCGCAGCAGCCAGCCACTTCGTTCGCATTTCAGGAGTGTTTATGATCTCCAGCATTCGCTCGGCGGTCTTCGCCGTTCTCCTCGGCAATGCCGTGCTCGTCGCGCAGCAGCCGCAAGGCAGCCCCTCCTCTTCGTCCCCAGCGACCAGGCCGCTCCTCACTGAAGCTGATTTCGCGCGCATCGAGGCGCTCGGCGCGGTCGCGCTATCACCAGACGGCAAATGGATCGCGTACGACTTCCGACGCGGGGTCTCAGGGCCGAGTGAGCTTCGCTATCGGCCGGTTGCCGGTGGCAACGAGGCGAGCGCGCCGTTAGGCAATACGCCGGTGTTCAGCGCCAACGGCCGCTGGCTGCTGTTCACGGTGACCCCGGACACGACCGGCCGTGGCGGCGCCGGACGCGGTGGAAGGGGTGGAGCACAGGGTCGCGGTGCCGGGCTGAGCAGCGCCTTGGAATTGGCGCGCAACAAGGTCGGTATCGTCGACCTCAAGTCGGGAACGACCACCATCCTCCCGGACATTGCGTCGTTTGCGATCAGCAAGAATGGAACCCACGTCGCGCTGCGTCGTTATGCACCCACAGACGCGAAAGGCCGCGGCGCGGATCTCGTTGTGCGCAATCTCGAGCAGGGGACCGACATCACCTTTGGCAGCGTTGCCGATTTCGCCTGGAGCGACGATGGCGCGCTCCTCGCCATGACCATCGACGTCGACGGTAAAACCGGCAATGGTGTGCAACTCCTCAACGTCACGACGGGTGTCCTGCGCGAGCTCGACTCCGGCGATCAACTGTATGGCGCCGTCGCGTGGCGCAAACACGCGGATGATCTCGCGGTGTTGCGAAGCCGAACCGATAGTGCGTTCGCGGACACGAGCTACGCCGTGATCGCCTGGCGCGGACTCGCCGGCGCGCACTCCACGAAGCGCATTTACGACTTCGCTGCCGACGCGGCTTTTCCGACCGGCATGCGGATCGCAGGATACCGTCCGCCGCTCTGGTCCGAGGACGGCAGCACCGTGTTCGTCGGCTTGGCGTCGCGCGAGCCGAAGGAGCCGCGCGAGTGGAATTCCGGCCAACCCGCGCGCGTCGAAGTCTGGCACTGGAAGGATCTGCGGGAGTACCACCAGCAGGACCGACAGGGCGCACAGGATCGGCAGAAGACGCAGCTCGCGGCCTGGCGGCTCGCCGACAACAAGCTCGTTAGGCTGGCTGACGACTCCTCCGATGCTGTCCAGCTCTCGGAGAATCAACGCGTCGCTCTCGTGAACGATGAGGGGCTGTACTTCACGGAGGTCATCTCGGGCCGCCAGTATCGCGACGTGTACTCGATCGACTTGGTGACGGGGCGCCGCGATCGCATCGTGACCAAAGGCGTGTACCCCGCCTCAGTGAGTCCGTCGGGGCGCTACGTGCTGTACCCGCAGGAGGGCAACTGGTGGACGTACGATCTCACGACGAAGGCACGAGTCAACCTCACCGGGAAGATCTCGAGCGCATTCGTCAACATGGAAGACGATCATCCGGTGCACGAGCGTCGTCCATATGGAGTTGGCGGGTGGACGACGAACGACCGCTCGGTGATTCTGTACGATCGCTATGATCTGTGGCAGATCGCGTCAGACGGCTCGAATCCCGTTAGGCTGACGCGCGGCCGCGAGGACAGCACGGTCTATCGCATCGAGGTGCTGGATCCCGAGGTGCGCACGATCGATCCCAGCAAGCCGATCATTCTCTCGACGACGGGCGACTGGAACAAGAAGAGCGGCTTCACGCGGCTCACGATTGGCCAGCCTGCTCAGCGCCTTCTGTGGCTGGACAAGAACGTCGGTCGCCTCGTTCAGGCGAAGAATGCGCCGAGCACGTTCGCTTTCATCGAGCAAAGCGCCGAGGAATCGCCTAACGTCTTCGTGACCGCGGCCGCGTTCGATGGGGCTCAGCAAGTGTCGCGCACGAATACGTTCCTTGCCGAGCACGCGTGGGGGAAGCAGGTGCTGATGGACTATACGAACTCGCGCGGCGACAAGCTGCAGATGATGCTGACGTATCCGGCGGACTACCAGTCCGGTAAGCAGTATCCGATGGTCGTCTACTATTACGAGAAACTCTCGCAGGGCTTTCATCAGTGGGTCGCCCCCACCGATCGGTCGACGTATAACACCAGTGTGTTCAGCCAGAACGGATACTTCGTTTTGCGTCCGGATGTCGTCTTCCGGTATCGAGATCCCGGATACTCTGGGCTCGATTGCGTGACGTCGGCGGTGAAGGCGGCGCTCGCGACGGGGATGATCGATCCGAAGCGCGTCGGCAACATGGGCCATTCCTGGGGCGGCTATCAGTCCGCGTTCTACGCGGTGCACGGCCACGGCATGTTCACCGCGACGATCGCCGGTGCGCCGCTCACGGATCTGATCAGCATGTACGGTTACACATCTTTCAATACCGGGTTACCCGAGACAGGCCACTACGAAACAGGGCAGGAGCGCATGCAGGTCCCGCTCTGGCAAGATCCGCAGGCGTACATTCGCAATTCGACCGTTTTCGCCGTCGACTCCCTCCAGACGCCGCTGCTTCTCGAGGAGGGCGACGCCGACGGCAATGTGAATTACTGGCAGAGTATGGAGCTGTACAATTTCGGTCGTCGGCTGGGGAAGGAGGTCGTCTTTCTGATCTATAACGATGAGAACCATGGCGTCGCGCGGCCGGAGAGCCAGATCGACTACCACCGGCGGCAGCTCGAGTGGTTCGCGCACTATCTCAAGGGCGAGCCGGCGGCTGACTGGATCGCGCACGGCGAGACTTATCTCGCGCGTCAGAGGATGCTCAACGCATACAATGCGTCGAAGGATGCGCCGCCCGCGCCGGCGATTCAGGCTGGTGCGACCAGCACGGGCGGAGGCAGAGCGCGTCGGCCGTAGCTGAACGGCATTCGAGCGAGCGAGGGATTGGCGGATGACCCTCCATGATCGTACCATGGAGGGATGACCAATACCGCAGAATTCACCGCGCGTTCGCGCGCCCTGGCGCCTGACTTCACGCTCGAGCGTGAGATCGGCCGCGGCGGGATGGGAATCGTTTACCTCGGCGTCGATGTAAAGCTCGATCGCCAGGTCGCTATCAAGGTGCTCCCGGAGCAGCTCGCCGGAGTGCCCGAAGTGCGCGCGCGCTTTCTGCGCGAGGCGCGTACCGCGGCGAAGCTCACGCACCCGGGCATCGTGCCGATCTACCGCGCAGACGAGACGGACGGCGTCGTCTTCATCGTCATGGCCTACATCGAAGGTGCGTCGCTCGCGGACCGCCTCTCCTCGGCGCCGACTCTGCCCTCGATTCGGGAGACGTGCCGCATCCTCCGCGACGTGGCGTTGGCACTCGATTACGCGCACGCGCATGGCGTCGTCCACCGCGACATCAAGCCGGAGAACATTCTCGTTGAGCGCGGGACGGGCCGAGCGTGGGTGACCGACTTCGGGATCGCACGGGTTGCGGAGGCGAAGCCACTCACGGCGACAGGCCAAGTGCTGGGCACGGTCCACTACATGAGCCCGGAGCAGATCAGCGGAGAAGCAATCGACGGCCGGAGCGATCTTTACTCGTTAGGTGTCGTCGGCTTTCGCGCGCTCACCGGTCGTCTGCCGTTCGACAGCGAGACGGCGTCAGCCGTGCTTGTGGCACACGTGCTGAAACAAGCACCGAAGGTGCGCGAGGTTGCGCCGCATATTCCGAACGCACTCGCGGCGCTCATCGATCGCTGCCTCGCCAAGGACGCGGCGTCGCGGTGCGAGTCGGGCATCGCGTTCGCTCGCGCGCTGGATGCGATCATCTCCGAGCTCGGCGACAACGATGGAGCAACGCCTAACGCGAACGCCATCATCTCGGAGCACGAGGCGCGCGCGCTCTGGTCGCGTGCCGCCGAGCTCCAGGCGTTCACTGGTGTGCAGCCGCGCCCGTCCGTGCCGACGCGCGGCACCGCTGTCAGCGCGGAGGCAGAGCGTCGCACCCTAACGAGCGGGTACCGTCTCGACGACGCGCGTGCCGCAGCGCTCGAGGCGGGGATTTCGGAGCGCTACGTCGAGCGCGCTGCAGCGGAGCTCGGCCTTGGTAGCACGGCGCCTAACGCTGCGGCGCTCCGCAATGAGACGCCGAAGTCGTCGCCGTGGTCCGGCTCGCCGATGTCGATCCTCTACGAGGTCGATGTAGTTGGCGAGGTGCCCGAATCCGAGATGTACATCCTCGTCGACACGATCCGGCGGCGTATTGGCGAGGCGGGACACGCGGGCACGATCGGGCGCAGCGTCTCGTGGGCCTCGGCGTCGAAGAATCGCAATCTCCAGATCACGATCGTGTCGCGCCATGGCAAGACGTCGATCCGGGTCGACGAGCGCCTCTCGCCGCTGGCGGGAGCACTCTTCGGCGGTATCATGGGCGGCGTGGGCGGTGGGTCGGGAGGGATAGCATTCGGCATCGGTGCCGGCGCGCTGCATTCGGTGGCGGCGGGCTTCGGGATCTGGGGCGTGACGATCACCGGCAGCTACCTGCTCGCGCGAGCGATTTACGGTGCGCAGGTGCGAAAACGGGTCAAGGCGTTAGGCGATCTGACCGAGGAGCTCGCGGCGCAGGCGCGCGACGCGATGAATTTGCTGCCGCGCGGCGCCTGATCATTGCGAGCACGTTAGGCAAACATAGCGCAGCGGGTCCATGCTTGGCTCGTTGCCGGCGATCAGCGACCGCGAAACTACGGTCCCCCTTGACACCTCCGCCAGCTGCGGACATGATAGCGACGCTAAGGCTGGCATACCAAATCTGTGTACCAAGCGCGCGGACGCCCGTGCGCGACGCGACGCGTCTCTCGATGCGGGAGAACTTTCATGCGATTTGCCGCCACCGCTGTGCTGTCTGCCGCTCTCGTCGGCCTGACCGCATCCCTGCCCGCGCAGCAAACGACGGCCGCCGTTAGCGGCGTCGTCCTCGCGAATCAATCGCTCCGGCCGCTCCCCGGCGCCCAAGTCAGTGTCGTGGGCTCGCGACTGGGTGCGCTGAGTGACGCGAACGGGCGCTTCCGCGTGTCTGGCATCGAGGGTGACAGTGTGACGCTCGACATCCGACTCATCGGATTTCAGCCAAGCAAAGTTGTGGCGCGGGCGGGCGACATCAGCGTGCGCGTGCTGCTGAGCGAGGTGGCTGTCTCACTCGATCAGGTCGTCGTCACGGGAACGGCGGGCGTCACCGAGCAGCGCGCGATGGGCAATTTGCTCGAGAAGGTGCAGACGGAGGATGTCGTGCGCACAGCGCCGGTCGTGACACCGCAACAATTGCTCGAGGGTCGTGTGGCGGGACTCGTCGTCTTGCCGGGCTCTGGCAACATCGGCACCGGCAGCACAATGCATGTTCGCGGTGTCGCGAGCCTTTCACTCACGAATCAGCCGCTCATTTACGTCGACGGCGTTCGCGTTGACAACACCGCGTCGGGCGGACCGTCGCTCCGTGATGGCGCCCAAGTCGCTCGCATCAATGACATCAATCCCGAGGATATCGAATCGATCGAGGTGATCAAAGGCCCCGCGGCCGCGACGCTGTATGGAACGGAGGCGTCCAGCGGCGTCGTCCAGATCATCACGAAGCGCGGACACGCCGGCGTCGAGAGCTACGACTTTGCTGTGCAGCAAGGCTCGACCTGGCTCGCGGATCTGGCGCAGAAGGTGCCGACGCTTTGGGGCACCGACAGCACCGGGGCCCTAACGAGCGTAAACCTGTACGAGCGCGAAAAAGATGCTGGTCGCGATCCGTTTCAGACCGGCAATCTCCAGGGATATACGGCGCGAATGAATGGCGGAACGGACGCCGCGCGCTATTACGTGTCCGGATCCTACGACCGTTCGACTGGAATCGTCTCGTACAATTGGCAAGACAAGTACTCCGGGCGCACGAATCTCAGCCTCACCCGGAGCGAGAAGGTGCAAGTCACCGCGGATCTCGGCTACACCCATAATCTGACGCGTTTCGGCCAATCGGCGACCGGGTGGGATCTTTGGAGCAACATCGTGTGGGGCTCGCCCGCACGTCTCAGTACGCCGACACGTGGATTCCTGCGGGCGCCGCCCGAAGCGTCGGCGCAAATCGCCTCGATGGAGGATCTGGACCGGGTCACCGGCAGCTTCCAAGTGCTGAACTAGCCAACGCGCTGGCTCAGCCAGCGCCTAACGATCGGAACCGATGCGGCGAGCTCGATCAGCTCGGTCCTGTTTCCGCGCGACCCGACCGGCGCCGCCTACTTCTTCGGCACGCTCAGTCTCGGTCAAAAGACGGAAGATCGCCTGACGACGGTGTTCAACACGATCGATTATTCGGCGACGGCGACGGCCAACTTGCCCTTCGCGCTTGCGTCGGCGACGTCGTTCGGTTTTCAGGACTACTCCAAACGATACGCGACCGCCGAGGCGGTGGGCAAATCGTTTCCGTCGCCCTCCGTCACGTCCATCGGTGGCGCGGCGGTCACGACGTCGACCGAGGATCTCATCGAGAACAAAACCGTTGGGTTCTATGGTCAAGAGCAGGTGAGCCGCGCGAACCGGCTGTTCTTCACGGCCGCGTTGCGGGGCGACAACAACAGTGCCTTCGGCACGAACTTCAAGCATGCCCTGTACCCGAAGTTCAGTGGTAGTTGGGTGGTGAACGAAGAACCCTTCTGGCACTGGCCAAGCGTCAGTGCGCTCCGCGTGCGCGCTGCGTACGGACGCGCGGGAAAGCAGCCAGACGTGTTTGCGGCTCAACGGCTGTATCAACCAGCCACCGGACCGAACGACGCCGCCGTCATCACGCCCCTGGCAATCGGCAACCCGGATCTCAAACCCGAAGTCAGTAGCGAGGTCGAGTTGGGATTCGATCTCGCCGCGTTCGACGATCGCATCGGGGTCAACTTTACTTACTACAACCAAGTCGCGAATGACGCCATCGTGCAGCGACAGGTCGAGCCGTCGCTTGGATTCCCCGGATTCCAGTATGTGAATGCTGGTCGCGTCGCCAACCATGGGACGGAGCTCACGCTCGATACGCACCCGGTGCGTCGCGGCCGGCTCGACTGGGCGATCGGCGGACAGATCGCGACCAACGACAACCGCGTTGTGACGTTAGGCGGGCTGCCGCCGATCTCGCTCGGGAGTAGCCAATTCGATCGCGCCGGCTACCCGGTTGCCGGGTTCTTTGCAAAGCGGGTGATTTCGGCACAGCTCGACCAGGCGGGCAAACCGTCGAACCTGATCTGCGCTGGCGACGCGACGACCAACAATCAGTCGGTACCGTGCGCTTCGGCGCCGCTCGTGTACTGGGGTACTCCGACTGCGCGATGGACGGGCAACGTCAACAGCAGCGTCACCCTGTGGCGTAGCCTGCGACTCTACGCGCTCGTCGATTTCCGCGGCGGCCTAACGATTAACGACGGCGACGTGTCGGCGGCGCACACCGCTTTCCGCAACTCGAAAGCCATCAACCAGCACACGGATCCGATTTTGATGGCGTATGATCAGCTCGGAACCATCGATCAACTCGGGTTCTTCAACGCCGGCTTCGCGAAGCTGCGCGAGCTGTCGGCCACCTATACCGTCGACTCGCGCCTCTTCCGCCGCTTCGGCGCCTCGGGAGCGTCGATCAGCTTCGCGGGCCGCAACCTCGCAACGCTCTGGCGTGCACAGAAGGACATTTTCGGCGAGATCATCGCCGATCCGGAGATCGGAATACCGAGCAGTGAGCTATCGAACTACGTCCAGTCCGTCGTGCCGCCGCTCACGCAATTTGTGGCGACGTTCCGGCTCACCTACTGACGACATCGAGGATACCATGCGTATTCCTACAACGGCGATGTCTCTGCTTCGCAATCGCTCGCGCGCCGCACTCGTCTGTGCGCTCAGCCTGACCGGCATCGGCGTGACTTCGTGTCGGGGCATCCTGAGCGTCGACCTCCCGACGCGGGTCTCTGCGGGAGTGCTCGACGATCCGTCGTTTGCGCCAACGATGGTGCAGGGCGCCATCGCGGACTTCGAGTGCGCATACACGAATTATGCGGCAGCAACGGGATTGCTGACGGACGAGCTGATCGAGTCCACCGGTTTCATCGCGTGGTTCAGCTGGGACCTGCGGCGAATCCCGTCGAGCAACTCGAGTCTCGGTGGCAACACCTGCACCGGCGCGGGCTATGGCGTCTACACACCACTGCAGACGGCGCGATTCTCGGCCTCGGATGCGTATAAGCGAATTCAGAAGTTCGCGGACGCGTCAGTGCCGAACAAGAACAATCTCCTTGCGACCCTGGCAGCGTACGAAGGGTATTCGTTGACGCTGCTCGGCGAAGGCTTCTGTCAGATGGCAGTCGACGGCGGTCCGCTGATCACGCCCGCGCAGACCCTCGCAATGGCCGAAGCTCGCTTCACCGACGCGATGCAGTTGGCGACGGCCGCGAACAATACGAGCATTCTCAACTTCGCGACGCTCGGCCGAGCCCGTGCTCGCCTCGATGAGGGCAACAAGGCCGGCGCAGACGCCGATGCGCAGCTGGTGCCGCCGTCCTTCGTGTTGAACGCGACATACGATGCTGCTGCGGAGCGTCACCGCAATCGCGTGTATGTCGACAACTTCGTGAACCTGTACACCTCGGTTGATCCACGTTTTCGAAACCTGACGTATGGCGGAGTCGCCGATCCCCGCGTCCCGACGAAGAACGCCGGGCGCCTCGGGAACGATGGTGTGACGCAGCTGTGGCAACAGCTGCGCTACACTGCGGAAACGTCTCCGATGCCGATCGCCAATTGGAACGAGGCGCAACTGATCATCGCCGAGGCCGAGGGAGGACAACCGGCGGTAGACGCCATCAACCGGTTGCACACCGCGGCGGGGCTTCCTGCTTTCAGTAGTACTGACCCCGCGGCGATCATGGCCCAGGTGTACGAAGAGCGCCGCCGCGAGCTCTTCCTCACTGGCCATCGCATCAACGACATGCTGCGGCTCGGCATTCCGTTCGATTCGGGCAATGATGCGAAGGGACAGCCATTCGGGACGACGACGTGTCTTCCGCTGCCCGATGTTGAAACGCTCAACAACCCAAACGTGACGCATCCATGAAAGCACGAGGCGCAGGCATCCTAGTGGCCCTACTCATCATCGGAGCGGGCTCCGCACCGGCACAGGACACGTCGGTTGTCAAATATCCGATGCTCATGCGTTACAACGTCCGCGTTCCGATGCGCGATGGAGTGCGGCTATCGATCAACGTGTTTCAGCCGCGATCCGACACGAAGCATCCCACCGTCATGATCCTGACGCCTTACGGGAAGGATCTTGGCAATCCGCTCGAGGAGGCGTGGTCCTTTGTTCGGCGCGGCTACGCTTTTGTGTCCATCGACGCGCGTGGTCGCTACGACTCGGACGGCGAGTTCACGCCGAATCGCGGTGATGGACCCGACGGTAGTGACGTCATGAACTGGATCGCGCGCCAACGGTGGTCCGACGGCCGCATTGCGACCTACGGAGGCTCCTACCTCGGCAAGGTGCAGTGGGAGATGGCCAAGCAGAATAATCCGCATCACGTCGCCATCATGTCGTACGTTTCACCCGCCGACGATTGGAATGACGAGTCACGATACAACGGCGTGCCGAAGCTCGATCTGATGTACACCTGGATGATGGGCATGTACGGACGCGTGGGCCATCCAGCCGCGGGCTTCGATTGGGGGAAGTTGATGCGAGGCCTGCCGCTTACCTCGCTCGATACAGCAGCCGGGCGCGATATGCCGTTCTGGCGACAGCTCATGCTTCATGATCGGCTCGACGCCTTTTGGCTCCCGTCGCAGATGACTGGCTCCTACGGCAAGTTCGACATTGCCAGCTTCAACGTCACTGGCTGGTACGAGGGACAGTTGAAGGGAGCGGTGCAGAATTTCACAAACGCCGTGAAGTACTCGAAGACGCCCGGCGCGCATATGCTGGTCGTCGGACCGTGGCTTCACGGTGTGAACAGGAATCGCGTCATCGGCGACCGAGACGCAGGACCGCACGCGATCATCAACCTCGACAGCATTCGCAACGCTTGGCTCGATAGCCGGTTGATGGGCGCGCCCAAGGTCGACTTGCCGCGCGTCCTGTACTTCCTGCCCGTGAAGAACGAGTGGCGAAGCGCAAGTGCGTGGCCGGTGCCGGGAACGACGTTCACTTCCTTCTACTTGGCGAGTGGTGGCAATGCCAACACGCTAAACGGCGATGGAGCGTTAGGCACCGACGGCTCGGTCCCGCGAGCACCGTCGGACACGTTCACATACGATCCTGCCAATCCTACCCCGTCGTTGAGCAGTCGTACCGCTGGTGCGCGCGGCGGACTGCCACAGGGGTCCGTCGACAATCGCAAGAACGAGGAGCGCGCTGAGGTTCTGGTGTACACCGGTGAGCCGTTGGCCGAGGGGATGGAGGTCACGGGTCCGGTGCGGGCGACGATCTACGTCTCCACGAACGTCGTTGATACGGATATCGCGCTGAAGGTCCTCGACGTGTACCCCGACGGAAGAGCACACAATATTACAGAAGGCATCGCGCGCGCGAAGTACCGAAACTCGTACAGCGCCCCTGAGCTCATGCGACCCGGTCAGGTTTACAAGATCGATGTCGAACTCTTCCCGACGAGCAACTGGTTCGAGGCCGGCCATCGAATTCGTCTCGAGGTCGCCAGCAGCGACTTCCCCAACTTCGCCCGGAACCTCAACACGGCGAACTCCGATTCCGGCACAGAGATGAAAGTTGCGCACACGACGATTCTCCATTCTTCGCAGTACCCGTCGGCTGTCGTGTTGCCGGTCGTGAGCGCAGGTAAGACAGTGACGCTCGTTCCGTGACGGTTGGTCGACTTTCGGCGATCGGCGCCGTGTTTTTGATCGGGCTCGTCATGAGCGCCGCAGTGAGGCGCGAATCGACAGTTGTCAGGCCGGTCGCAGGCGGGCCGGTTTATGATATTGTTATCGCGAACGCGCGCGTCATTGACCCTGAAACCAAACTGGACGCGATCCGCTCTGTTGCGATCGCGAAAGGCAAAATCGCGGCAATCACCGCCACACCACTCAACGGCCGCACACTGATCAACGCGCGAGGACTCGTCCTCGCACCGGGATTCATCGACGTCCATGCGCACGGTCAGGACGCCGAGAACTATCGCCACTACGCGATGGACGGCGTGACGTCGGCAATGGAGCTCGAGCTCGGAACGGCGGACGTCGACTCCTGGTACTCGGAGCGGGCGGGGAAGGCACTCGTCAACTACGGCGTATCGATCGGCCACATGCGCGTTCGCATGCGGGTGATGGGCGACTCCAGCACCACGTACGCAAGTGGCGATGCAGCGCACCGTGGAGCGAGTGACTCCGAGATTTCGGCAATCCGCGACGGCATCATCGATGGTCTCGCTCGCGGTGCTATCGGCGTCGGCTTCGGACTCTCGTACACACCAGCTGCATCTCGCTGGGAAGTGCTCGAGTCGTTTCGCGCGGCTGCCGCGTTTGGCGCGCCGGCGTTCGTTCATATGCGGTATATCGGTGAGCAGGAGCCCGCGAGCAGTGTCGCCGCCTTGGAGGAGGTGTTGGCAGCGGCGGCGATCACCGGCGCGCCGCTGCACATAATGCACGTTCATAGCAGTGGGCTGCGTGCCACGCCCCGACTATTGCAGATGATCCGTGACGCCAAGGCACGAGGGCTCGACGTGACGACGGAGGCATATCCGTACACGGCAGGAAGTTCGGGAATCGAGTCGGCGCTCTTCGATCCTGGATGGCAACAAGCTCTCGGGATCGACTATCACGATGTCGAGTGGGCTGCTACCGGCGAACGCCTAACGGCCGCAACGTTCGAGCAATATCGCAAGCAGCACGGTATCGTCATCGTCCACATGATTCCAGACGATGTGGTTGCGGCCGCGATCGCAAGTCCGCTCACCTTCATTGCAAGCGATGCACGTCTGCAGAATGGACACGGCCATCCGCGAAGTGCTGGAGCCTTCGCTCGCGTGCTGGGTTACTATGTGCGGGACACGCATACGCTGTCGCTCGTCGACGCATTGACGAAAATGACGCTGATGCCAGCGCGACGGCTCGAGCACCGTGTACCGGCGATGCGACACAAAGGGCGCGTGCAAATCGGCGCGGATGCGGACTTGGTTGTCTTCGACCCGACTCGTGTCGCCGATCGGGCGACCTACGAGCGCCCAGCGCAGTATTCCGAGGGCTTCGAGTACGTTTTTGTCGGCGGCGTTCCGGTCGTCTGGCGTGGCCAACTACGCGAAGAGACGCTACCCGGTCAGGCGCTGCGCGCCGCGCCGTCGAGACCGGTCAAGACAGCGGCGCTACGCGACGCGAATCGTCGGCGTCCGCCGAGCGCCGATCGGCTGAATCGGGACGGCCTTCAGCGGCAAGTCGGCATTCGCCGCGGCGACACGGCGCGCGGTCCGGCGTCGCAGGCGGAACAAGCGCCGTACGCTCTCGCTCATCCCCAGCGCGGCGACGCTGTGCCTAACGGTCTCTTCGGAGTAGCCGATCCGCGCCGCGACTTCCTTGAGCGAGATCGTGCCGCTGCGCCGTACTTCGCGCAGGATCGCGAGCACGTCGATGTTCTTCGCCGAACGATGGCGGCCAAGTCCTGCTTCCATGACGCACTGTCGTACCGATGTACGGCCGCTGCCGAGCACGAAGGCAATCTCTTCGACGGTCGCACCACCCAGGTAGAGCGCCATCACCCACGCTTCTCGCTGCTCGCGGTTCAGGCGCGGTGTGCGCGGAATGTCGGTGCGGGCGGGAGCGTCAGCGCTCGTGGTGACAGTCCGTGCGGTGAAGGTGCGCATCCGAGAATACCAGGGTGAGAGGGAGCACAT
>JANWKK010000020.1 GCA_025451425.1 Gemmatimonadaceae bacterium | reverse complement strand
ACTCGTAATTGAGTCCCGTCAGATATGACTCAATGAACGGCGGGTTGGTCTCGAGGAGCGTGATACTGTTCGGGGGAAGGAGATTGAGGTTCGGGAGCAACAGCTCGGACGACAGATCGCGCAGCTTCTCGTACATCGCGTCATCGAAGTCCGGGTAGGCCATCGCCGGCACGAGATGCTCGGGCGCGAGGAGCCAGTTCGGGTCGAAGCCGAAGCGCACGGTGGCAGCGACGCGTTTCGGGAACGCGGCCAGTGGATCGACGGCGGCAACGATCTTCGCGTTGGCATTGGCGAGATCGAAAGTCGCGGGCGTCTGCGGTTGGACCGTGATGCTCAGGCGCTGCTCGAGTGCCGTTGCCGCGGTGCGGAAGCTCTTTGCCTCGGCTGAGTCATTTCCAGCGGCGGCGGGCGTCACGGATACGTATTGCGCGAGCTGGACCGCGTTAGGCGACGACGATGTGCGTTCGATCGTCGTTGTCACCTGAGTGCCGCCTCTGGCCACTGGCGGTACGACGGGATCTGTCTCGACGAACTGGAAGGCGCTCTGCGGGGGCGCCTGGCTCACTGCGTTCGCCACTGCGGTCGGTTCGACGATCGATGCGGGGCCAGTCGGCGTACCCGACGTACCGATCCACGGTACGATGAGCATGCCGATCGCGACCGCCGCCACGACCAGTGCCACGACGAGCAACAGGGAGCCCGCGGCGACGCCAATCACGATGGCGAGAAGGATCAGCAATGCCAGAATCAGCCAACGGAACCGGCCGACCAAGCCTAACGAGCCAGTGGTCGTCCCAGACGGCAACTGGCTCACCCCGGCCGTATCCGTGGCAAGGTCGGCTGCCGGTTGCTTCGGCGGCGCGGCGGTGAGGCTCCCGGTGGCCAGGCTTGCGACGAGTCCACCATGCGTGAAGGTCGCATCGGCGCTGGTGATGCGTTTCGCGACCGCGCCACGCGGCCGGCTGAGGCGCCGCATCGCGCCGTTCACCGCCGCCGGCGGGAGGGTGCTCGTGTTGAGCAGATGCTGAAGTGTCGTTGGTGATCCGCGGATTTTGCGTAGCAAGGGCGAGAAGTACGCAACCGCTTTCTCGGGCGTGAACGAAGCCGCGAGATTGGTGTACACAACGTCGCTCGCCCGCATCGCGAACGCCGTGAGGCGGATGACACGATTCGCCGCGAGCACCTGCTGCACCTGCGCCCACGCGCGAGCGATGTAGCCCTGCTGATTCTCTCGGACCACGCTCACACCGAATCCCGCGGGCACGCGATTGCGCGGATCACGATTGAGATCATCCACCCAACCGGTCTGCATCGGATCGATCGTGTGCTGCTGTGCGTGGTACTCGCCGTAGATCGGCGGTTCGACGATAGGCAGGGTTTCCGTGCTCGGATTGTTGCGTCGCTGCTCTGGAGAGTTGAGCACGGAGGCGACCTGCGCGAAGAACGGCCGTGTCGGATCCACGGCGGCCGGGCGTGATTGCGTCGTGGGTGCTCTGAGCGCGCCCTCGAGTCCGACGACGGTTTGCTTCTCGTCCGCCGGTAGGATCTGTCCGATGTCCGTGCCAGTCGTTAGGCCCCAGCCTGGCTGCTCGCCATCCATGTCGCGAATGCCGACTCGTGGATCGGCCGGCTGCGGCTGGAGACGCTTCACCATCGACTCGAAGTCTTCGTTCTCGCCCGTTCGAAAGCGCCACGAAGAGAACACGGGAAGCTCGAGCGATCCGGGTGCGTTGGTCCATGCCGGACGCTGCGACATCACGTCCTTCGGATCCTGCCCCAGGCCGGCGAGGCGGCCGGTCTCGAACGCGGGGACGACGAAGGCGCTATATGCGGTGTTGGCCTTCAGGTGGCGAGGGCTCGTTAGGCGACAGATGATCTTGTCGGCGTTCGGGCTGTCCTGGGTCGCAAGGGAGTCAAGAAAGTTCTCGAAGTCCGTCTCCTGCGGGAACGAGTCGTTGACGTGGACGTGCCCCCACGCCCACGTTTGGGTGTTGGGCGGGAGCGATGCCGTCGATTGAACGGTGATCGTCGGAAGCGGCAGCTTGTTGTCATTGCGAGTGAATTCGCCCTGGTGTCCCTGATCGTCCTCCTCGAGCACGGCGAGAGCGAGCCAAGGACGTAATCGGTTGCCCGCCGCTTGGGCTGGCGTATAACGCCAGAGAAAGTCCTCGTCGTAAAATTCAATGAAAGCGAGATAGTTCGGCTCGAAATCGGTCACCCAATTCTGCGGCTCGGTGCGCACCACGAGCGCCTGCGCGATGCCGATGACGTCGCCGGGACCGATGAGCGGAAAGTCCTTGTGAACGGGTTGGGTGTTGACGGCAACGTCCATTGGCACGGTGGCGCGTTCTTTCACGGTCCCATCACTCGCGCCAAGGGTGTCGGCCTCGGTGATCGATCGACCGATTCCGCGCCGCAGCCAGGCGTCGAAGGTGTACTTCCCGACAGTGAGCGTCATGCGGCCAGCTCGTGCGCGGCCATCACTTGAATCGTGCCGGCGAGCGACGGATCCTTGCGCAGGAGCGCGTCGTGAATCGCGTACGCCTCGGCCTGCGTCGCGGCGGTGGCGTTCGGCGATGCCGGTGAAAGATCGGAGACGTTCACGACCTGATACGCGCCCTCGTCGACGCCGACCACTGCCGGTCCGTTGCCGCCCGCCTTACGCGATGAGACGGACAGAGAATTGCTCGCGATGGCGCCGCCCTGGCTCATCTGATCGAACAACGACTTCAGGATCCCGACGCGCCCGACGCGCTGCGTCACGTTGCGATGCAGATAGCTCATCTCGTAGGTGACATCTTTCTCCACGGCGGCTCCGGTGGACGCAGCGTCGCCACCGGTGAAACGCAACCCGCTCGGCATTTGCTCGAACGATTTGCGCGCGAGCTTCTCGCTGTCGGACATCGTCACGAAGTTCGCGATGGCGAACTCCTCGCGGGCCGTGTCCGTGGTGCCGCCGCTCCAGGTGATGGCGAATGTCGTGTCTCCACTCGGCTTCTGCGTACCGAATTTGTCGAGCGCCATACCTAACGGCGCGACCTTCTGGCTCACCGCGAGCACGCCGAAGGGATGGAGAAGCAGCGAATCGTCCGGCGGAGTCACCTGGCGGAGCGACACCGTCTGCTGAGCATTCGGCGGCAGCTCGGCGGTCCAGTTGCGTCCATCCTGTACCGCGGCGACGACCTGCGAGAGCACGTCGACGAGGTCTTGCAACACCGTGAGCAGCGGATCGCCCCACGTCTCGTCGAAGCCGACACTGACGCTGAAGAGCCACAGGTCGAGGCTCGCCTCACCCTTGGCATGCCACGGCTGTGGGCCTGAGAGCTCGCACGTGACGTTGACGCTGGCGATGACGTCGCTGCCTTTGCGCAGTGCGAGCCCGGCGCCGATATCCGCCACGAAGTGCAGCGGAAGGAGCTGAACGAGCAAATCGTAGCCGAGGAACCCGTAGATGTTGAAGTCGCCGGCGGCCGCGTACAGCTCGACGCGCGCGCCGGATTGCACGGTGTTCGACGTGACCGCGAAGTACGTCTGCGCCGTGATGCGCGGGTTGTCACCGGAAAGCAGCGCAATCGTTATGCGCTTCAGTTGTGTAAGGTCCGACGGCACTTCTTTGAAACTGGGATGAAAGCCGCCGACGCTGAGGACGAGGACCTTCTGGTCGCCCCAACCGATGCGGAGCGCCATGTCGCCGCTGAGCGTGAACACGAGCAGGCTCGAGTCGAACAGCGACGCGTCGAACCAGATGAGACCTTTCTGAAGATCGATGCCGCCGGCGAAGTTCACCTGCAGCTTGAGGACTGGCGCATCCTCGCGCGGCAGAATACAGCGCAGCACGCCGATGATCGTGAGCTGCGGCGCCGGGATGTCGAGAATGATCCCCACTTCGAGTGTGATCAGTGGGGGCGATCCCCAACCCAGCTTGCCCATCGGCGCGACGACGAAATGCCCCTGCACAATAGGGAAGAACGCCTTCAGGTCGCTGACGATCTGGACGATGTTCCCGATAACGTCGGGTGGGAACAATACCGAGCTCACGGCGCCGGTGCGTACGCCAGTGCGCAGCGCGTCGGCATCAAGAGAGCGATTCAGGCCCAGGAGTCCGCCGACACCGACCAGTACGAAGCCGAATCCGAGCTGAATTGGCGTGAACTCGGCCGTCACAAGCAGCAGCAGCGCGAAGCCAGGGCTGCCGTCCGGCATCTTCGTATTGATGATGCCGATTGCCTTGAGGGCAAATACACCTTGAAAGGACAGCTCGAGAGCCCCGATGTACTCTCCTTTGACGTCATCGAAACTAAGGAAGCCGCCGCCCGTGATCGGGCCGGCCTGGACGCTCAGGCCAACGCCGTTAGGCGGCTTGAATCCGATGTCGAGTTGGGCGGCCCCGAGGTTGCCCGAATTGTGTGGCGGGAACGAGAGCGTCGCGGTGACGCCCATATTCTGCACGACCGCTTCGATGGGGCCGAGCTTCGCCTGGATGTCGGCGCCAACGCTCGCGGGAATCTTTCCGTTCTCCAGGCCGCCGGTGAGCGTGAGGGCGACGATGTCGATGGGGCCGAGCGAGATGTGCAGCGGCAGCCGCACCTCGAGCGAGCTGCTGCCACTGAAGTAGAAACCGCGATCGGTCGAGATACCGACGACCACTGAGAAGTCCGCCTCGACGTGCGTACCCGGAAGGATTTTGCTGAGGAACCCGTCGCCTTTGGTCGCGTCGATGACGACCTTGCCGCCGTTGAGCGTCCCGCTGAGATCGAGGTCGCCCGTCGCGGAGCCACCGCTCATCGTTAGGTGCGCGAGCGCGGCGAGCGTGAAGTCACCGAACTCGACGCGGCTTCCACCACCGACGCCGAAGAGAATGAACGGCTCCGGAGGGTCGCGTTTGAGAATGAGCTTGACGCTCGCGGCGCCGCTGATCGTCGTGACTGTCGGCGGCGTGAAGTTCACGGAGCCGTCGGTGCCGATCACGAGCTTCATGCCCGTGGGCACATCGAACTCGAGGTCGAGCTCGAGCTTTGCGTCCTGACCGAGTGGTACGTCGATCGGTCCGCTCGAGATGTCGGTCTTGAGTCCGATCGACAATCCCGCGACGCCGCTCGTCGTTGGCGTGAGCTCGATGACGACGACGTCGAGCGCCGGCGGCGTCGCCGCGGCATCGTAGATGACCGGCATGCCCGCGTAGGCGAGCAACTTCTCGAGTTTAGGAAATAATAATGTTCCGTCGAAGCCCGGCCCCCAGCCGTAGAGCGTCTTGGCTTTGCCGGAGGGATCGCTGAGCCATTCGCCGACGACGCCGAAATCGTAGGTGTAGATCGTGTACGGCGGGTTCGCGGGATCGGTCGAATCGACGTTGAAGTCCTGACGGTCGAGGAAACCGAGAAACTCGAGGGCGTCGTTCAAGCCGTGGATGGCGTCGAGATAGCGTCCAATGAGAAAGTTGACGATGCGCTCGGCGAGCTGCGCGGCGTCAGGCAGCGCGAGCCCTTGGGCAGCGGTCGCCAGATCATCGAAAGAGGTAATGATCTGCCCGACGTCGACGGTTGCCTCGAGTGCCTTCGTCGCGACGGTTCCCCAATCTTCGGCGTCGAGCGCGGTGACGAGATCGGGAATGAGATCGATCAGCGCGCCGGTCTTGGTCGCGATGTTACCGAGTGGCGTCCCGAGGGCGGTTGCCTCTGCCGGTGTGAGCGAAATGCCTAGCTGCGCGAAGAAGCCGACGGTGTTCGGCGGGACGACATTCGTGCGCAGCGGCTCGACGATCGACGAGAGCTCGATCGCGACGCGACTGAGAGTGTCCGTCGCGGGCGCTGTCACACAGATGCTCCGATCGATTCCGTGTCGTGGAGCGCGGCGATCGCGTCGTGGGCCGTGGGCGCATCCGCGACGATCAGAAGGTCCACTCGATGCCGGTCGATGGCGTCGCGGAGCAGATTGCTTCCGTGCTGTGCGAGGACGTCGCACATCCGAGCAAGGAACTGGGCGCGCGAGATGCCGTCGATCTGCGTCGGGATGGTCGCCGCGTCCCCGCGCAGATGATTGATAATCCACGCGAGGTACGCCGGCCCCTTATTCCGATGCCATGTGACGGTCACTGGCCGGCAGGAGCGTACGAGATACGCGATCTCTCGCCGCAGCTCGACGAAGGAGTTGTAAAGTGCCTCACTCCGTTGCGTCGCGAGCAGCTCTTCCCGAATCGCGCGCAGGCGCGCCTGCTGCGCGTCGGAGAGATCGATTGGCGTGGGCGGTGCGGGCGTGGGTCTCGCCACACCGGTCCGCTCATGTGCGACGTACGTGATGCCGCCCGTCGGCGCGGTGAGTAAATCGGCGCTAGTAGCCGCATTCGCGCCGCTTCCATCAGTTGCCAGTTTCGCGTCGTGCGACGTTCCCCTCGTCGTCTCGATATAGACTTTGAGAACATCCAACACAGGCGTGATGAAGCACGCGTTCGTCTTGTACTGAGCCGTTTGCTGGTCTGGCACGTCGCCGGCAGCAAAGAGCAGCCCGATCGCCTGATTCCCACTGTCGAGGACGAGAGAACCCGAGTCGCCCTTATCGCTGAAGGAATTCTTCAACAGGCAGTTCAGCTGATTTGGCGTTGCCGGATCGAGGACGATCTCGATGGTGTTGTAGCGAACGTCGAGCACTATATGCTCCTCGACGCCGCCGGTGTTCAGTGTGAGGACGTTGTGTGCCGGAGCGTTGATCGCCGTGACGACGCCGGCGGTTCGCCCAGTCGAGCGTCCCACTTTGTAGACCTTGGCGCCAACGATCGACTGATCCGTTCTGACGTCTCGGACATCGATGATGGTGTCGCGGTCGACCTCCTGCATCCCGGTCGGCATCGGTCCCGGGAGATTCAAGTTCGGAACAAGAGGACTCCAGACCAGGTTGTTGTCGCCGGTTGGGCACTTGCCGCCCCAGCAGTAGCTCCCGAGATCGAGGTGAACCACGCCGGCGTCGACGTAGAATCCATCGAAGGTCGCCGGAAGTGATTCAAGGACCGGTGCATCTGGTGGGTCGCCTACCGGCGTGTCGACGGGATTCCCATTCTGGTCGACGTGCCCATGGTAGACGTCCGTCGCCGTGATTCTCCCCAGCAGCGTGCCGTGCTCGAGCTCGGGATGCCCGGCGATCTTGCGCGGCTTGTAGGGGTGGTAGACGCCGTCGTTAGGTTTCGTCTTGATGTCCGCATCGAGCAGGACGTGCTGGCAGGTGAGAAGGTACACGTTGTCAGGCTCTGCCGAACCACGCCGTCTCGCGATGCACGCCATCGTGCCGTAGCTGACGGAATCCTTTGGTGTGTCCTGTCCCCAGGCTTCGATCTGAACGCCACCATGAATGTCGGGATACGCCGTATCGTCGTTGCACTTCGAGATGTGCTGCTCGAGCGGCGTGAACAGCCGGACGTCCGTCCGATAGCCTTCGAAGCTCGGCGGCACGAGCTGATCGGCCGGTACTTGCTCGTTAGGTAGCTTCCGCATGACGTAGACGAGGATTGCGACGTCGTTCGTGAACGCCCGCCCGGTGGCCTTCAGGCCATAGCCAACTCCGATGACGCCTTTCAGCTTGCCCAGCTGCGGGCGCGCGCGCGCGTACGCCGCCATGAAGGCGTCGGGATTCGATCGGATGTGATCGTTGCCCTTGGTGGCGTTGTCGCTGGGAGGTCGATCACTCATCGGCGAACTCGTTAGGCCCCCACGAGCACGCTGGGCGCGAGTTTCTGCAGTACGTCATCCACGGTGGAGCTGTCGCGAACGGCGGCGAGCAGGGCCGCACGATGAGCTGCAATCACCTCGCGCAGTGCCGGGCTGCCGTGCGCCGCGAGGGCGTTGCCCACTTTCGCCAGCGCGTCCTCGAGCGAGCTGCCGTCCGCCGGCACCGGCAACGCGTCTCCTCCATCGCGGAACGTGTTCAGACCGGAGGCGAAGAGCGCGGGGCCGCCCGCGCGATGCCAGGCCACGGACACCGGCCGGTGCGTCGTCACCAGCCTAACGCATTCGTCGCGGTGCTGCTCACCAAGCGCGAAGAGCCACGCGCCGGCGGGATGCGCCATCAATCGCCGGCCCATCGGATGAGTCAAGACGCGCTCCCGAGCGGCAGCGTACTGCTCCTCTTCCTCCGCGGTTCGAATCGAGCTCGGGACAGCGACGCGCTCGCCGGCGCTGTGCGTTGAATGCGTTCCGTTGATGTCGATCTGGAGCGCGTCGCAGACGTTCATGATGTTGTTGGCGTACGACCGGTGCGATGGCGTGATGATCTGGTCCGAGCCAAACAGCAGGCCCACTACCCATCCTTCCTCGTCTACGAGCGCCGAGCCGGAGTCGCCCTCCCAGACGAATGGCTTCTGATCGTCATCGTTCGCAACGATGATCTGATCGACAAGGTCGAGCGTGGGGTAGCCCTCGCTGCCGGGGAAGTGATCCACTAGGGCGTGGCGGTCCGTCATGAATCCGCTCGTGCGGCCCGTGCGAACACCGACTTAGAATACCGTCAGCCCCGAAACCGGTGCGCGCATGCCGAGAATCTTGTCGGATGGCGGAGTGCCTAGCTGGATGCCGAGCACCTCGTCGCGAAGATCCACCTTGCACCAGCAGCGACAGCAGGACGACACATTCAGCTCCGCGATCGCCGCATCGACTTTCTCATCGAATTTGGAGTCGACGATCGTTCCGATCATGTCGTCGTCCTCCGCGGGGTAGAGCGGCGCGGACGGTGGTGGCCCCAGGACGATGTCTGGTGCGGGTTGAAAGATGTAGTCGCCTTTTCGTCCGTGATGTGCCATCAGAACATGCGCACAGCTCAGCAATACCAGCTTCTTGTTCGCACGACGCGTCGCCGTGCAGCCGAACGTGCCAACGGCGATGGATGGCTGGGTGTGGCCTTGGTTGTCGACAATCGAGATCTTGATCTTGTTGGTGATGGCGATACCACCCTTCACCGGCCGGACCCGATCCGTTTCGTCGCGCAACCGGTAGGTCGGGACGAGGAGGACATCCGTCGGCACGCCACCGATTTCGGCTGGAATGCGTTCACCTTCCGGAACATTTGCTAGCGGCAACTTCTCTCTTACATAAACGCGAATCGAATGCTGCCGCGTCGGCTTTCCGCCACGCTCTTTGAGTCCCACACTGACATGGCGCACACCGGGAATCGCGCGCAGGCGCGCCTCGGCGCCATCGGTAAGTATCTTCCAGATCGCCGCTTCGGTTGCGACGAGCTCTTCGTAGGAAGGCATTAGCGGGCCTCGCTGGCGCCCAGATCGCGATTGGCGTTAGGCGCCGATCGTGCGGGGACGATGTTCAGCACGTACAGCACGGGCGCAATCGGGCACGCGAGACTGTTCCCCGATGCCGCTTCGCCCCACAGCAGCGCGACGATTTTCCCCTGCTCACCAACCACCGCGGCTCCGGAATCCCCCGGCGCGGAAAAGGGCTGGCCAGCGAGAGATGATCGTATGAGAATTTGACCGACCGCATCGGTCCGGCCATGCCTAACGGCGGCCGAGCGATAATCCGTCGAGACGACCTCGCCCTCGGTGAAGCCTGTCGCTGCACCGATTTTCGTGACGCGATCGCCGGCCGCTAGCGAGTGCTCGGTGTCCAGGACGCATTTGATGCTCGCTGCGTGGCCGATTTCAGTGTCACTGCGCAAGCTTGCCACGCCGCAGTCGACATAGACGCCGCGCGAGTCGCCGCGAACTGAGCCGGATCGACCATAGAGCGTTTTGCCGATGGGTACGAGCGGCGTGCCGGCGCTATCAGAGGCGCCCCAGACTGGCTCGCCTTCGCGGGCGCCGTCACCGAACAACACATGGTGTGCCGTTACGAGTACCAGCTGATGGTCGTGCCGGGTCACCGCGAGGAAGCCCACGCTACCCGGAACGCCCCGCGAATTGACGACGCGTGAGCCGGTAGCAGGAAGGAGAGCGCGCGGCCGCTCTCGCCGCAATGTGTTCGCGGCTCGTAATACGTCTTTCTCACGACCTCGAAGCAACGGGCGCAACAAACCTCCCGAGCCGGCGCGAAACGACGTGGACAGGCTATTATGCGGCCCACCCGGCCCGGTCGCCAGACGCACTCCAACATTAACGCTTTCTAATAATTTGTCGCGCTCGATAGACATGGGGAACGTGGCTCAATGGCGGAAAGCGTCTACAAAGTGATCGAGCTCGTTGGGACGAGCACTCAGTCGTGGGAAAAAGCCGCCGAAGCTGCAATCAAGCGCGCATCGAAGACGCTCCGTGATTTGCGCGTCGCCGAGGTGAAGCAGCTCGATGTCGCGTTGAAGAATGGGAAGGTCGAGGCGTATCGAAGTAGCTTGGCTCCACGACTCACGAGAGGTGGAGACGCCCGAGGAAGGCGAAATCGATCTCGACAAAGTCCGCGAAGCTGTCGATGAGGCGGGAAGCCAAGGAGTGGACAGCGCGATGCGACACATGCCTCGGACGGAAATCATGATGATCTCCTTCGCTCAAAGCGCGTTAGGCACTTCTTTGTGGTTTGTCAGCCGCGTGTCTGCGATTTCAGCGGCGTTTACCTATGCCGCGACTCGCGACCTCGTGTCAAGCAAGGATCGGATAGTTTTAGGGGTGGCACGCCGGCCAGGGTACTATGTCCAACAAAGCGACGCACATCGTTGTCTTCGACGGCTTCGCTGACTGGGAGCCGGCCAACGCGCTCGCCGAACTGCGACGCTGGGGACATCGCGTCGT